>CAMWUZ010000083.1 GCA_947177595.1 uncultured Porphyromonadaceae bacterium
GTTGGGTAGGGTAGTGCTTTGCCCTGTGGCTGAGATTTACACACTCAAGAATCTCTTTGACCATCTGTTTTCTTTTGGCGGCGGGAATATTCAGGTAGGTAAGGGGCACCTCGATATTCTGTGCGACATTAAGTTCATCTATCAGATTGAAGCTCTGAAACACAAAACCGATGTTGCCTTTACGCAGATTAGTGCGTTCATTCTCTTTAAGTCCGCTCACTTCCTGACCATCTATTTCATAACTTCCGGAAGTTGGGTTGTCTAGTAATCCAATTATATTTAGAAGCGTCGATTTGCCGCAGCCGGAAGGGCCCATAACTGCCACAAACTCTCCATCCTTCACATCAATATTCACACCGTTGAGCGCACTTGTCTCTATCTCCGAAGTGCGGAATAACTTCTTTAAGTTGTTAATTTTAATCATATTGTTTCCTTTTATTCTGATCTGAGATTTTCTACAGGATTTGCTGACGCTTTGCGAATTGTAAGCCCGCCGGCAATACCGAGGATTATAATTACGGTACAGATTCCGGACACTATGAATCTTATTGCCATATGATCCAGAGTGACAGTAAACTGCTCAAGCCACATTCTGCTGAAATACCAGGCGGCTATTATACCCACGGCTACCGCAGGGATTGAAGTGATAAGTATTGACTTGCAAATCAACTTCACCACAGACGCTGTTGATGCGCCGTTTACCTTACGCACAGCTATCTCACGGCTGCGTCGGCTCATTTCATCTGAAAGATACCCGGTCATTCCTATGACACATATTATTAATAACACGATGGCTGCTATTGAGACAAGAATCTGAAATTCCTTCACATTTTTGTAGTATTCAGATTTAATCTCCCTGACAGATTGAAAATAGAGGTCATTACCGGAATTCATCATCTTTGGAAGAGTATCTGAAAGAAGTTCAAAATTCCGTTCAAAAGGTTCGGCAACCTGAACATTAAATAAACTATGCCGCATTCGGTCATAATTAAATGCGATATATGGCATCATCTCAATAATAGCTCCCGATTTTGAAATTCTTCAGCACACCGGTGATTACAACATTATCACTTCCGCACTTTATCGTCTGTCCTATTGCATTCTCCGGAGTAAAACCTATCTTGTCAGCAAACAATTCATTGACAATCACACTTGTGGAGTCTGAAGGAGCCATTTTCCCAGCTACAAATTCCATTCCCATTACTTCCGGATAATTGCTACATACATAATCAAAGCGACTTGAGAACAGCTCTTTACCGGTACTGTTTCTGATAAACTCACCGCTATAACCCCATGAGGGCGCTGCAATTGAGCTAGTAATATCTTCAACATATGGTAATGATTTAAGAGCCGCCATATTTGCATCGGTATGCTCCTGTGACTCTTGTCCGTCGTTTACTATGATATCCAGATTATCATCCGAATAACCGTAATCGGTATTCATCAACACTTTATATTGAATTATCACTACCACCAGCATCCCCACAACAAGTGAGGTTCCGGCAAATTCCACAAGAAGAAGGGCATACTTCCATCCATGTTTTTCTCGGTATAGCGACGAAAAACCTGACTGACCGGAATTTTACTGAATAAATTGGCGGGAATAATTGTCGCTATTGAAAATATGAGAATTATTACAGCCAGTACAATCCATAATCTGTCCATAGTGATGTATCCACCGAAATTTGTGAATACAGTTTCGGTAGCAAACCGTTTTGCGAGCAACCAGAATAAAATGCCGATAACAACCGCACATATAATAATAAGAAGTGTCTCGATCAGGAACATTGAGAAAATCGTACTCCTTTTTGCACCGCTGCATTTATGAACTCCTATTGCTTTAGCGCGTTTACTAAGAGATGAAATGCTCAGAAGGACATAATTAAGTGCTGTAACGAACAGAATAGCAATACCTAAGATAATAAGAGTCAGCGTCATGTGACGAACTTTATCAGATTTCATGAATGTATTACGAAGTGGTTGAGCCCACACTCGGATAGAGGATGATTCCGTAGGGGGCCTATGTCGCTCCACCATAAACTGAATCTTTTCATTGAAGTCCTTACCGGAAACTTTCTTCAAGCGGATATATTCAAACCAACTGTCACCACCACCCCATGAACTACTTATATAGTATAGATTTATATAATCAGATAACCAACCGATTATATCCGCGCTGACTGTAGTTTCGTCACCCCATGACTTGAATACACCTTTGACTGTAAATGGTGTGTCATACATCATAACTGTTTCTCCAACCGGACTATTATCTTTAAAAGCAACTTTAGCTAACCTGTCACTGATATAGATAGTGCGGGGAGTAGTCTGAACCTTAGCCTCTCCATCAATAATATCTACCCCGAATGTCTTTAAAAGAGGAAATCGGTAATTATCATGTCACCTCTTGTGATGTGTTCATTATATACAATTGACTCTGTTCCACGTTTTCCGATTACCGTTCCACTTTCAACTATATCAGACAATTCACCTGCACAAGTGTATGCTATAGGGAATACGCACTGCTACTGAGTTCCCAGCTGTTTGCCATCAGTAGTAAACTCCATCCATAGCTGATATATCTAATGACGGTTCTCCTATAAAATCCGAAATTTCTCAAGAAATTTTTTCTCCATTTTTTCACAACAAAATCCGAGGGGCAGGGGATTGGGCTTCCGCTGAGCAAGAGAATCATGGTTTCTCAAGGTGGAAACCTGTATTTGAGACAAAATGAACCGGCATCTGATATCACTGCATTCAGATTTATTTTCCAATCCGCCTGAGTTTATTGTTTGGCTGTTTGGGAGAGGAAAATATAATTACGGGAATTAATTGTGGTATTCTGTATAGAATTCTCATGTAGCAAATCAATATGCGAAACGTATGATTCGTAGGTATGCCGGAGTGTTTCGCAATTATTTTCAAATTGAATTCCGTAATTAAACTGCAAAACATTCAAGCTCCTGTAATGCCTGCAAGCATCATAAAATACTCTTAAAGCGCGAAAAGGGAAGAACCTATAATTCTCCCCAAAATTATATTTTACATAATATACATTATGGGCAAACATGACATGTCTCTTCGGATTTGCCTTTCCAAGCTAAAATTCCTAACTTCGTGCCGATATAATCTTCATGAGATTCATTCTGAAAAATTCTTATGAAAGATCAAATGTGAGAATGAAGAAATTATTTAAATACGCCGTATTCACTCTGATTATTCTGGGTCTGTGCAATAATATTGTGTCACAGAGCCATCATCACGATTGTTCCGGGAATATTCATTTCTCACTGTCCCTTGGCTGCTCTCATGCTGCCGCTTATCAAAATCATTTCCACAAGAATAATTCCGACTCACACTCTCATCCATGCAGCAAGGATTGTTCGGTTAATTCAATAAAAGTATTTGCAGAAGAAAATGTACAGAAATTTAGTGTTTTACCCCTAAATTCCCTCAGTGCTATTCTCCATCACATCAATGAAATAGCTTCTGTATATGAACTTTTATCCTTCATTGGTGATTATCCCGACTGCTTTCGGCAACTAATACTACTGCAAAGTTACAAAATTTTACGTAGTCCGCCAAGGTGTTGATATTAATTATTTCATTCTTATATCACATTAACTAATTAATTATCAACAAATAATGCGTAATTATAAGCTAATATATTATTCTCTCCTTTCATTATTCGCAATTGCGTGTACTCATTCTCATGAAGGACATTCGCACTCCGAAGAAGATGTAGAAGAAGCTCACGATCATGGTGATGAAATCGTTTTGCACGCAGAAGATGCAGAAAAATTCGGTGTCAAAACTACAGTTATTGAACCCGATACTTTTTATGAGGTGCTGACAGTTTCCGGACAGGTGCTGAACTCACCCACTCAATCCGCATCTATAATTGCGCCCAAAGCAGGTACTGTTGGTTTCGGCTGCAATGCTGTTTTAGGTAATAACCTTTCTAAAGGACAGCCTTTTGCATCCATATCAGTGGCTGGCGTGTCCGGCGGAGACGTTTCTGCCGCAGCTAAAGCAAGAATTGCAGCCGCCAAGAGAGAACTCGATAGGCTCACTCCCCTCCTCGCTGATGGAATTATTACCAAGGGAGAATTGAACGCTGCACAAGCGGAATATGATCAGGCTGTTGCGGCATATAGCCCGGCAGCGTCATCTGGAGCGGCTGTTGCACCTATATCAGGGGTTATAACTTCTATAAATGTGAGAAATGGCGAGTTTGTACAGGCAGGGCAATCGCTCGCCGATATATCGGCAAGCACTGAAATCACTATCCGTGCAGACGTTCCCGCCAAGGCGATTGATAAATCCAGAACGTTCTCAGATGCTAACATTCGCCCCGCTGGAGGAAATGAATGGATTTCAATTAATAAGTTTGGCGGAAATATAAAGAGTGACACCCGAATCGCGTCGAATTCAGGATATGAACCGGTATATATAGAACTTGGTAACACAAAAAATCTTATACCGGGCACCTATGTGGAAATCGCTCTGTTGAGCACTCCCCGCCTCAATATCATTTCTGTACCTGTTTCAGCAATAAGTGAGCAGCAAGGTTCAAAATTTGTTTTCAGGAAGGTTGATGATGACGGGTACGAGAAAATTCCCGTTATCACCGGTGCCTCAGATGGTATCAATATTGAGATTTTGTCAGGACTGGAATCTGGTCAGGAAATTGTGTGTGAAGGTACTGTATTTGTAAGGCTTGCTGAAACATCCGGTAACGTTCCGGAGGGTCATAGTCATAACCATTAATTGAGTAGTTATGCTTGACAGAACAATCCGAACCTCACTCACAAACCGTGTGAGTGTACTGATCGTTACCGGAATCCTTCTTCTATGGGGCTGCTATACATTGCTCCACACCGAAATCGATATATTCCCTGATTTGAATGCTCCCACGGTGGTGGTCATGACTGAAGCCCCGGGATATGCTCCGGAAGAGATTGAGAAAACTGTAACCTATCCTATTGAGACGGCACTCAACGGAGCTGCCGGAGTGCGCCGTGTGCGCTCTTCTTCAGCTACCGGTTTCTCAGTTGTTTGGGTCGAATTTGACTGGAATGAAAATGTTTACAGAGCGAGACAAACTGTTAATGAAAAACTTTCTGAAATAGCGTCCAAACTGCCGCCCGGCGTCGGCTCCCCTACCCTTGGTCCCCAGTCCTCTATTCTTGGAGAGATTATGATTATAGGGCTCACGTCTGATTCCACATCTCTTAACGAACTGAGAAATCTTGCGGACAGAACTCTCGCACCGCGTATTCTCGGTCTTGGTGGTGTAAGTCAGGTTTCAGTAATTGGTGGAGAAGAAACAGAGTATCAGATCCTCGTATCACCTGATAAAATGAAATTCCATGATATCACTCTTGCTGAAATCCGTGAGGCAGTTGAAAACATGAATATCAACTCATCCGGAGGAGTTATATACGATTATGGAAATGAATATCTGATAAAAGGTGACATTTCCACTTCATCTCCTGATGAACTGGCAAAAGCGGTTATCAGATCTTCAAGTGAGGGAATCGTTCTTCTTTCTGATGTTGCGACAGTAAAAACCGGAGCGAAACAGCCGCGTCTCGGCGCAGCATCGGTGGAAGGTAAGCCTGCCGTACTGATTACCGTTACAAAGCAACCCGGAACAGGAACTATTGAACTTACTGAAGTAATAGAACAGACCCTATCGGAGCAACAGAAAACCATTCCGTCGGATGTTCATGTAGCTACCGACATATTCAAGCAATCATCATTTATCGAAAGTTCGATAGGCAACTTGCAGCAGAGTCTCTTTGAAGGGGCTATCTTCGTGATTGTAGTGCTGTTTTTCTTCCTTATGAATCTGCGCACTACACTTATTTCATTAATAGCATTGCCTCTGTCCGTGATTGTTACCGTCATAATTCTTAATGCTCTGGGATTGAGCATCAACACCATGAGTCTCGGCGGTATCGCTATCGCAATAGGATCTTTGGTAGATGATGCGATTGTGGATGTAGAGAATGTATACAAAAGAATACGCCAAAACAGATTATTGCCTGATTCTGATAGAAAATCGACAATAACGGTGGTATATGAAGCATCCAAGGAGGTACGTTTGCCGATTCTCAACTCCTCTCTCATCATAATTGCCAGCTTTTTACCCCTCTTTTTATTGAGTGGCATTGAAGGCAGAATGCTCAAACCGCTCGGAATTTCATTTATTGTTGCATTGGCGGCTTCTACAATAGTAGCTTTGACTGTAACACCGGTACTTTGCAGTTATTTGCTTGGAGGTAAAAATCAAAATTCAGAAGACAAAGAGCCGTGGCTTGCTAAGAACCTGAAAACCGGATATTCAACGGCATTGGCATGGTGTTTCCGTCACAAAAAGAGTGTGCTCGCTGGCACATTGACTTTGTTTATTGGGGCACTTGCTGTTTTCTTTACGCTTGGCCGTAGTTTCCTACCTCCATTCAATGAGGGGTCACTGACTATAAATGTGAGCACTCTCCCTGGAATTTCTTTGGCAGAGAGTGAACGTATTGGCACTATTGCCGAACAAATTATATTGTCTGAGCCAGAGATTAAAACTGTTGCAAGAAAAACAGGTCGTGCTGAACTTGACGAGCACTCATTGGGAGTGAATGTCAGCGAAATTGAAGCCCCCTACTCTCTAAGCAAACGATCTAAAGCTGAACTGGTCAGAGAATTGAGACATAAATTGAGTGAAATACCGGGCACCAATATTGAAATCGGTCAACCTATCAGCCATAGAATAGACGCAATGCTTTCCGGCACCGAGGCACAGATTGCTATAAAGATATTTGGTGACGATCTGGAAAAATTGCATGGCATAGGCACTCAGATCAAAGCGCTATCCAAAGATGTTCCGGGAGTTGTAGATGTGAATGTGGAACAGCAGACAGGCAGACCTCAGATCGACATCCGCCCGCGGCGTGAGATGCTTGCGCGCTATGGAATTACCAATAGCGAGTTCAACGACTATGTT
>CAMWUZ010000084.1 GCA_947177595.1 uncultured Porphyromonadaceae bacterium
GGATATGATGAATCTCGGTCATCTCCGGGGTATATTGCGGAAAAGCCGACATCATAGTGGCGAGATAGCGGTTCAGTGCAAAGAAAATATTCACTCCGAGGCTATAGTTGGAGCTCCAGAAGAAAGTGCGGTTATCTTTATCGCACATCTCCTTTATTTCTCCGAGCCGGTCAGCCCAGGCTGTTGTGCCGCTCACCACCTTCACCCCCTTGCTCAACGCCTTGCGGCAGTTTTCAAAAGCGGTTGCCGGAGTGGAAAACTCGATAGCCACATCTGCCGAAGCAAATTCAGGTGAATCAAAATCAGCGGTATTGTCTGCATCGATAATAGACACAATCTCATGTCCGCGCTCACAGGCAATGCGCTCTATCACATGACCCATCTTGCCATATCCTATTATTGCGATTTTCATTGCTTATTCATTTGTTACCGACAAAATTACTTATTTTCCACGAATCCCCCGCATTCCATAATTGATAACTTAACTTTCCAGGGACAGTAGGGATAACCGCGTGGCGGCGCAGACGCTTCGGAGATGCGATGCTGTGGTAATGAGATTGTCTGGCGGAATACCTTAGGCTGTTCACACAGCATCGCCTCCCCGAGGCTCTTTTTCTGGGAGGCTGTCCTATCCCCAGCCTGCGCTATGCTTGGCTGGGGTTTCGCACAGAATCGCACCTTCGGTGCTGACCCGGGCAGACATGATACATCATGTCCCTACTCTGCCGTAGCACAGCGGCGCGCCTGAGCGCTACCTCGCCATGTCAGCCTGTGTAGGTGCCAAAAAGAGAGAAGTCACCAAATCGGCGACCTCTCCTACTTATTACACTGATAGATAAATTTTATTCCACCCTCACCTTCATAGACTTGCCGTTAGGGATACGGACAATATAGATGCCGGAACGGAGACCGTTTGCAGACATTGCCGCCACAACAACCATATGACATAACTTTAATAAATATGTTCCTCACGATAAATTTATAATTGAGAGGTAGTAGCTATTCCAAAACAAATATTATCCCCCGGAACTAGATGACGGGTTATTTATCATTTCCTTTGGGAAATTTTCGAGCATCTGTAATCACAGAGACCACATACATTATTCCTAACGCTAATGCTACAATACTTCCGGCAAAATCATAGACTGACCACTGTTTTCCGAATATTTTCACTGACCACGTTCCAAAAGGATTATAGATATAGATAATACTTATCAAAATCAATATAAGACGGACTTCCGTAGGTCCAAGACTTGCATAAGTAAGTCTAAATTCTCCCAAGGTCATAGTGCATATGTAGGTATGCAACGATAGGCTTAAATAACCTATCATAATAAACAACGCAATATTCATACTCATAAAAGGTGTAAGACCTAGCCCAATACAAAAAAGACAAGTAGTAAGAGCATCTATGGAATGATCTATGAAAAATCCGTATTTAGGACGTTGGGTGTTTCGTACCCGTGCAAGATTACCATCCAGCGCGTCCCCAAACCAGTTCAGAACTAGGCAAAGGGATGAAAGCCAAAGATAATTCACATTTTCATTCGCTAACCAACAGAAAACAGCATACGCCACCGCTGCAGCAAAACCGAGCCAGGTCAGCATATCCGAAGTGACCCACTTGGGCATTCTCATAGCCAACCATACCAACACCTTCTTCTCTACACTATTTAAAAGAGAAGTCTGTATCCGTTTTGCATTTTCATTTCCCATTTTTTTTAATATTCTAAAGTTTAATTAAACGACTCCAGTTTTTATAATGCTTATAGTGCTACAATAATCATGTTTAAAAAGGATTGGGTTCGCACACCATATGACGAACCTTTAGGGATTACTACTACAGACATGGGGGTCAACTCAAAAATGTGACTTTCCACGCTTAGTTCACCTGTACCACCTATTATTATCCATAATTCATCAACAGCTTCATTAATATGATAGTCTAAACTCCTTAAAGTAGGTATTGTACAGAATCGGATCTTTAAAGAGGTTCCTTTAATCGTTATAAATTTCTCAACCTCCTTTGAATTATCGCATAATTTGGAATAATTAATGGGATTAGTCACAATCTGATCAACCAAATGCCGGATATTTTCTGTTTGTTCTTTATCCGCAACAAGAATACCTTCCGATGATGCAACGACAATTTTATTATCGCACCCAACGCACACGAGTGGTATATTGAGATCATTGATAATCATGCTTTCATGACAGTCCTCTGAAATCACTTTACCAATCTCTTGCATCTTCATTTCAGATGTCAGAGAATTCCAAGTACCTATGTCATTCCAATCTCCGTCATACTCTACTACAGCCTTATTATTGCCTTTGGCAAGCACTTCGTATGAAAAATTCAGCTTTGGAAGTTCAGAATACTTTTCCATAAATATGGAATAATCCATAGTCTTGAAAACTTCACACCCAAGTTTTAATAAGTAATCAAGTTTAAATCCGCAGACCCCTGTATTCCACAACGCACCTTCTTGAACAAGTATGCTTGCTTCTGATACATCAGGCTTTTCCACAAATGACTTTATCATCCTAATTCCTGTTGATGATTTCTCGTCTTTCTCCGGGATTATATATCCATACTTTGAGGATGGATAGGTAGGTTTCACCCCAAGAAGCACCATATTTGCGGCAGAATCATCATTTACAGCATTACCCATTCTGCTCAAAGCCGAAAAATACCCGTCAGACGCATAGGTATCACAAGGTAATACCAAAATGGGTTCATCTCTAGGTGTTCCATTTTGATATAGAAATAAGCATGCAAGATATACTGCAGGGAAAGTATCCTTACGTGCCGGTTCTGTAACAATTGGTTGTTTATTTCCCAATTGACGTTCAATCAATCCAATTTGACTCAACCCGGTAGCTACAACTATTTCTTCAGCTAGTCCGGACGTTCTTATTTGCCGTACGATTCGCTGAATCATCGATTCTCTTCTACCTGATGGAGATGTAAGGAGTTTTAGAAACTGCTTGGCTCTAACGCTATTGGAAAGAGGCCAAAGGCGTTTACCAGCACCACCTGAAAGTAATATGATTTTCATTCTAGTATATGATTCTCCCTGTTAACAATTAGACATATCCCCCAAATTTCGTTCAAAAGATTCATTACTAATTTATTTTCAGCAAAATCTTTCTCTACGATATCCTCAAATTTTGTAAGAGTACGCCATTCGAAGTCCTCCCCTTCTCGAAATTCTCCAAGGGCTTCATTATGATGTTTATAATAACTTATAACACCAATCAATATATCACAGACATAATTGGCTCCAAATTGAATGGCTTCAATAAGATGACCTTTTGCATCGCCCGCTGAATAGATGCAGATTTTAGTATTATTAAGCATTAGCACTGCTTTGAAATCATATTCTGGTACAATTTCATAATAAAGTACTGTCGCACCCATTGATTTCAGCACATTGTACATACGGATGCAAGTAGTTGTTTTACCTGCATCACTCTCTCCCCAAATGATGAATCTCTTCATAACTTTCAGTGCCGCGGTCTTCCCCTCGTTGGCGTTTTTATAAAATAAAAAAGCGTAGGAATCTGTATCTGTTACCGTCCTACACTTGGAGGCTTCTCGCATTGCCCTTTAGAAGTCGGACGGCAACGCAGAAGCCCACGCAATTATATGCAATATATGGCGGACTCCGGCGGCATGATACATCATGTCCCAACAGGAGTTGCCGATATTTTACATATCCACGGGCATCTACCGTTGCTCAAACCCTTGACTTCTAAATGAAATTTTGCGAGAATTTCCAAGTGTCAAGAATCAGCGCGGATAAACGCTTTCTATGTATGTCACATCCCACCGCTCAAACCCTGACCGGGCTTCTGCAAGCGGTCTGCGCTGCAAAAATAATAAATAATTTGGAATAAGGGGGGAGTCGGGGAGGTAGGAGTCGGGAAGTCGTTAGTTGGTTAGTCGGGGAGTTGGGAGTACGGCACGATGCCACCGCCGCGAGATTTCCGGCGGCGGCTCAGGCTGACATGAAGCATCATGTCCCTACTTTGCTTGAGTGTGGTTACTCACAGAATCGCACCTTCGGTGCTGACCCGGGTGGACATGATTCACCACAATGTCCCTACTCTTGCTGAGGGTTAGGCATAGTGATGCATCATGTCCGTACGGTGTTTTTACGGATTTTTCTGTGAAATCACTGTACCTCTCACCGTAACGGAGAGGGTGGTGGTGACACCTTCCACGAGGGGGATGTTGTGATCTACGTGACCTACCGGCACTCCGTAGGCAACCGGATATTTGTATTCCTTGACCATTTCGGCAATCATGCTTTCCATGCTGCGTCCGTCAACATCTTTGCTGTATTCGGTGAACTGACCGACAATCAGCCCGCCAAGAGATGCAAGCACGCCGCTTAGTTTGAGTTGATAGAGAATGCGTTCGGTTTTGTATATCGGTTCGGAAATATCCTCAATGAATAGGATAGTGCGTGGCTGAAAAACATCGAACGGTGTGGAAATCAGGTCGGCTATCACCGCAAGATTGCCGCCGATCAGTTTGCCGGTGACGGTGCCGAAGCGGTTGAGCGGATTGGATTTGACATGATATTCAGGCATTTCACCTTTAAGGATTTTGAAAAGACTCTGCGAATCCTCATCCTTGCCTGAAAAGGTTGAAATGTGCTTAGCCATGGGTGCATGGATGCTTGCTATCCCATGCTTGTTCATAAGCGCATGGAGTGCAGAGATATCGCTGTAGCCGATAATCCACTTGGGATTGGCGCGCAGCGGCAGTTTGTCCAGCCGGTCAAGCAGATGCACAACTCCGTAGCCGCCTCTACTACAGAATATCGCCTTGACATCCGGGTCTAAAATAGCTGAAGAGAGGTCGGTATAGCGTGCCTCGGGAGTGCCGCTGAAAGTACGCCACTTTCCGAGTGCATTACGGGCTATCTTAACTTTCCACCCCTGCCGCTCAAGCACCTTGGCGGCATCGGTTACAAACTGATTCTTTATAGTGCCGGCGGGTGAAACAAACACCACTGTGTCACCCGGTTTCAGAGCCGGCGGTATGATTACATTATTCATTGTCTGTCAGCTTACTTGTACATTAATTCCCGCTTCCCGTATTCGGTCGGCTATTTGCTCAAGTTCCTCCTTATCAACCTTTACCAGCGACTCTTCGGGGGTCTTCCGGTCTATGGAATAGAGCATTACCTCTGCAGGACGTATTTTTTTGTATGCCTCGATGAGTGCATCAACTTCCTCATCAGTGCTGTTGTCAACAGTATTGCCGTTGTGAGTACCACGTAAAATCATGGTCTGAACAATGCAGTCGACACCGAATTCCGCTAACCGATCAATCACCTTATCGGAGGTGAATTCAGGTGAGTTGGGTCGGTCAATCATACGCATTGTAGGTGTTATAGCCGAGTCGAGTTTCAGAATATTATTGTCAACCTTTCTCAAAGCGTCACACACCGCTGCATCTTCAAGGCGAGTGGAGTTGGAGAGCACACTGATTTTGACTTCGGGAAAATACTGGTTTCTCAATGCAATCGTGTCATCAATGATTCCTGCGAAATCGGGATGCAATGTCGGCTCACCGTTGCCGGAAAAGGTTATCACATCAAGATTCTCACCTGCCGCTTTCATTGCCTTCAGTTTATCCTCAAGCTGCTTACGCACCCGCTCTCTCGGCGGTAGTCCGGTTGTGCCCGCTCCCTGAGCGTTGAAGCCCGCCTCGCAGTAGAGGCAGTCAAAGGAACATACCTTGCCGTCGTCGGGCGACAGGTTCACTCCGAGTGATGTGCCGAGGCGACGGCTATGTATCGGTCCGAAAATTGTTGAATGGAAAAGAACGGTCTGCATTATCCGATAATTTCATTGAACAGTTCGATATATCTTTTTGCCACCATGTGTGACGAAAAACGCTCTCTCACACTCTCATGGAGCTTCTTGCGGTCTACCTCTGCGGTAAGTGCCCATCGGATACCGGCGGCAACATCCACAGCATCGCGATATTTGGCGATATAGCCGTCTTTGAGATGGGTGACAATGTCTTTTTGTCCTCCGGCGCCGAATGTAACCGGAATACATCCGGCAGCCTGCCCCTCGATAAGTGTTCCGGGAAGGGTTTCGTATAACGATGTGGAAAGCACTACCTTTGAGCAGGCGTATAGTTTTCTCACCGTTTCCGGGTCGTTAATGCGTCCGACCCACGAGTGAGGGAAACGCAGATTACCGAGCACGGCGGGATTGCGGAGAGAGCCGAAGAACACCGCAGTGCATTTATTGGCGACTGCCGGATAGTTGTCAAACAATATATTCAGCGCTTCTATCGCATACTCTATACCCTTGATAGTGTCATCCAGACGCGCCGCCCCCATCAGAATGATTTTTCTTGAGTAGTCTATGTTCAGCAGCGGAGAGTCACCCGTCATCTCGGTGGTGAAAGCATCCACAGGGAAGGCATTGGGAATCACCCTCACCTTTCTGCTTCCAAGCAGAGAGCTTTCCGCGCATTTATCGGCAAGCCAACGACTGACCGCCACAAAATTAATAGGCACGGAATCGTATAGTTTCAGCTTTTTACGCCAAACCTTATGAGACAGATCACCCGGCTTGTCGCTGTGGAGCATCGGGCAGCATCCGCACTCACGGGTATAGTTGGTACATTCGTATGCATGGTGGCATATTCCGGTACAGTTCCACATATCGTGCATTGTCCACACAATAGGCTTTTTGAGCTTGCCCAGAGCCTCCACGCCGGAAAGTGAGAGCAACCCCTGATTTATCCAATTGAGGCATATGACATCAGCTTTCTTAATCCATGGATGGCGGTGAAGGGGATAGCCCACATTGGCTATGGATACCTTAAAAAGAGTATCGCGGTCAAACTTATTGGCAAGCATTATCCTTGCGCGCTCCGACATGAAGCATAATCCTCGCATAAACCGCGTACCAACCAACTCCACCTCCTTATCCTCGCTC
>CAMWUZ010000085.1 GCA_947177595.1 uncultured Porphyromonadaceae bacterium
ATTTTCTTTCTGTTTTGTAAGACCGCAAGCAATTTATTTCTTTGTTTTAAGTCCTGAAGAACTGAGGCTGCCCATCGAGCTCTTGGATAGTCTCGCGGTGATGCAGGAGCCTGAGAGGGTCAGCGAGGCTGCGGAACTTGAATTTCCTTTTACTGTGGTGGCATTGATGCCCTTTACTGTAAGACTCGCGGCAGAAGATGACTCGGCTTCGACAGTTTTCGTATTGCAGGAGGCTATTGTTGCCGACGATGCAGATGAACAGTCTATTTCCAGCTTTGCACAGTTGATGGCATCCGCTGTAAATGATGCCGCACTCGATAGCTCGATATCAACCTCGCTTGAGGGTAGTGACAGCGCACCTTTAATTGTTATCGATGCTGCGGAATTAGCCTCAAAATCATTTACCGCCGGAGCTGTTACTATGACAGTTATGCTTTCATTGCTTGTCATATTCGCCGAACCGCTGAAGCCGGTGGTGAGTTTACCCTCCTTGATCCGGACTTTGACCTTGTCTTTGATGCGTTTTGGAGCTATGACAGTCACCGAGGTGTTTGGCGACTGAGTATATACCACCTTGAATGCCTTATTGGCTTCAATTGATGTCACAGTCTGCGCAGGTACTTTAAACTTAACCATTTCCGGTTTGGCGGCAAGCATGGTAAGCGCTGAGGAGAAGAGAAGAAGAGTAAAAATATATTTTTTCATAATCAAACGGTTTTGTTGATTATACGTTTGAAAGAGCTTTTGCGTTACATCTGCTACTGTTATTTAATTATTTTTAGTAATTTAGCCCAAAATCAATGTAATGAAAAAAATATTGCTCATCCTTTTCTGTATTGTTGCCCTTGATGTTGCCGCGGCACCTATCGACAGCCTCGCATACAGAGTGACAGAAGGTACTTCACCGAGTCGCATAATATTCAGGGAAATTCCTGCCGATAAAGACTTTTTTGAGATAAAAGCCTCTGACGGCAAGGTGGTTATCGAAGGTAATAATCCCGTGAGTATGGCGACGGGCTTGAACTGGTATCTTAAATATGTCGCCGGAATACATATATCATGGAATAATCTCACTCAGCCGCTTCCCGAAGTCCTTCCGCTGCCGCAGCAGCCGATAAGGAAAGAAACTGAGATGGCGCGCCGCTACTATCTTAATTACTGCACGTTTTCATATTCAATGGCTTTCTGGGATGAAGAGCGTTGGATGAAAGAGATAGACTGGATGGCTCTCCACGGCATTAATATGCCGCTGAGTCTCACAGGGATTGAGACTGTGTGGCGCAATCTGCTCCGCCGGCTCGGTTACGGCGATGAAGAAATCGGTGAGTTTATCTCGGGACCGGGATATTTCGCCTGGTGGCAGATGAATAACCTCGAAGGGTGGGGCGGTCCGCTCCCTCAGGAGTGGTATGCCAATCAGGAGAAACTGCAGAAAAAGATTGTGGAGAGAATGGCTTCGCTCGGAATATCTCCGGTGTTGCCCGGTTACGCGGGTATGGTGCCGAGAAATATCGGCGATAAATTAGGATATAAGGTGGATGACCCCGGACTTTGGTGCGGATTTCACCGTCCGGCATTCCTGTCGCCTGAAGATGAGCATTTTGACAGTATAGCAGACCTCTACTATGAAGAGCTGGCCGATCTCTACGGAAAATCCGCCTACTACAGTATGGATCCGTTTCATGAGGGCGGAAGCACACAGGGTGTAAACCTTCCTGCCGCAGGCTCCAAGCTGATGAATGCTATGAAACGAGCCAATCCGGATGCAAAATGGGTGATTCAGAGCTGGCAGAGAAATCCGATTCCTGCAATGATAGATACTCTTGACGCCGGCGATCTGGTTGTGCTTGACCTGTATAGTGAAAAAGTGCCCAAGTGGAAACGAAACGGGGGGTACGGAAAACATGATTGGGTTTACTGTATGCTGCTGAACTTCGGAGGCAATGTAGGTATGCATGGCAGAATGAACAGTCTTGTTGATGGCTATTATGAGGCGCTTTCAAGTGACTATGGCAAGAATCTGACCGGTGTGGGCTCAACTCCTGAGGGAATTGAAAACAATCCGATTATGTTTGAACTGGTTTATGAATTGCCGTGGCGAGACGAGTTCAAGGCAATTGACTGGCTCAGGGAGTACGTGAGGGCAAGATATGGGCTTGATTCTGTTCCGACGGATGTAGATGATGCTTGGACGGCGCTCTATAACACGGTTTATAACGCTCCCGTTGACTATCGCGGAGAGGGCACGGTTGAATCGCTCTTCTGCGCGCGTCCGGGCTGGGATGCGAAAAGTGCATCCACCTGGGGCTCTTCGCAGCTGTTTTACGATGCGGACAGCACAACAAAGGCGGCTTCGTTGCTCGAAAGATATTCGGGTAATTCAAATTATGAATTTGACGCTATAGATGTGCGCCGTCAGGCTAATGCTGACCGCGCAAACAGATTGTTACGCAAGATGGAGCAGTTGAAAGCGGATGGTCGCACCGATTCGCTTATAGCGTTGAGTGATGAGTTTCTGAATCTTATTATTGTACAGGATTCGCTGCTGAGCCTTCGTCCGGAGACAAGGGTTGACACTTGGCTTGATGCAGCGGCAAAACTCGCCGGCGATGATAAGGGTGCCGAAGAGTTATATAGAAGAAATGCCGCCATGCAGATTACCGTGTGGGGTGATAGTATAGCAGCAAACCGGGGAGGACTGCATGACTACTCTCACAGAGAGTGGGGCGGTATTCTCAAGGAACTGTACTACGAGCGTTGGAAAGCATTTTTCGACAGTGAATTGCGCGGTGCTCCCGCCTCCGATTTCTACCGTATGGAATGCGAATGGGTTGACCGCCGCAGCCGTCAGTAATTCAGCTACATTTTTGAGGCAAATTCCTCGCGGTCAGGAGCGTTGGAAGTTATTATTTTATCTTTAAGACGGTTCTTCCGGTTATAAATATGGTGAGCCAAAATGCATTATCCGTGTTTGAATACTCTCCAATATTTATCCGGAAAGTATCGGGGTAGTTTTCCATAAGCTCAGTTTTTTTCACTACTGTGTTTTGTGCTTCAGCCTGGCAAACACTTGAGGCAATGCAGCATAGGAGCAGGCAAGGTAATATGATTCTTGAGAATTTCATTCTGGATATGCAGATGATAATATTTTGTGGCAAGAGTAAGTAATAATATCTATAAGGGGTCGCGAAAGGTAAAATATTTTTGCCACGAAACGGAGGCTAATATCCTTAAAATCAGCATGAATTAAAAATATGTTTTCTACATGGCAATTTTGAAAAAGGGTGTATAAAAACGGGAGACTGCACTTCCGCGCTGTCTCCCGAATAACATCTTGTAAAAAATACTTTTACTGACCGAGGTATGTTTTCAGCAGTTTACTCTTCTGTCCTTTGAGTCGGCGTATCGCTTTTTCTTTAATCTGGCGCACACGCTCGCGGGTGAGGTCAAATTTCTCTCCGATTTCTTCAAGAGTCATTTCCTGACAACCGATGCCAAAGAACATTTTGAGTATTTCTCTTTCTCTTTCGTGGAGCTGACGCAACGCACGATCCACCTCTTTGCTGAGACTTTCCTGTGTGAGAGTCGAGTCAGCCATGGGTGAGTCATCATTGGTGAGCACGTCAAGGAGGCTATTGTCCTCGCCCTCAACAAAAGGAGCATCCACAGAGATGTGGCGTCCTGATACCTTCATGGTATCTGCAATCTTCTCCACGGGCACATCAAGACGTTCTGCAAGTTCCTCCGGTGACGGACGGCGCTCATGCTCCTGCTCGAATTTGGATAGCGCTTTGCTGATTTTGTTGAGCGAACCTACCTGATTGAGTGGGAGTCGCACAATACGGCTCTGCTCAGCAAGTGCCTGAAGGATAGACTGGCGAATCCACCACACCGCGTAAGAGATAAATTTGAATCCACGGGTTTCGTCAAACTTCTGGGCAGCCTTGATAAGACCGAGGTTGCCTTCGTTGATAAGGTCGGGGAGGCTGAGTCCCTGATTCTGGTACTGCTTAGCCACCGACACAACGAAGCGCAGATTAGCTCGTGTGAGTTTTTCAAGCGCCCGCTGATCTCCCTGGCGAATGCGCTGTGCGAGTTCAACTTCCTCTTCAACAGAGATAAGCTCTTCACGACCAATCTCCTGCAAATATTTGTCAAGAGAAGCGCTTTCGCGGTTAGTGATTGATTTTGTGATTTTTAGTTGTCTCATTAGCTTTGTCTGAGATTTTGGCGTGCAAAGATAATAAATTTTCGCGGGATTTTTAGTTAAAACCACAGGTTTGTTGCACGCGGCTCAGATAATTAACACCCGGGCAGGGTATTTTATTATGTATGACGGCTTAAAAAAATAAAAAATTCAGCCCTTAGGTCAAGAGCTGAATTTTTGGGTTATATCGGGTAGATAGCTACGGTCTATTTAAAATATATATCCACTACTTCGGCTATTGCCTTGGCATCGGGAACCGCATGATGATCCGCTTCTTTCTTAATGAGTTTCTTGACCGCGTAGAATTCAGGATTGCGTCGTGCCTGCTCATCCTGAACATCCTCTATTTCGGGATCGTCAGTGTTTGCTCCGTTTTCAATCACTTCGTCGGAGTATTCAATGTCGGTAAACATCTCGCTGCCGTTGACAATAGTTGTATTCAAGGTAGCGGGGATGACCTTGAGCTGCGGGTTGACATCAAAACTATCGAAATTTTCGATATATCTTTCAACTAAAGTAGTGACGTACTTGGTATATTCTTCTCTTGTCATAACACAATTAATTTTATTTTACCATTATAACGTACTTACCCTCGATAAGGTTGCGGTGCAGGAGTACAGATGTCTTTTTTCTTTCCGGAATTAGATAATAGGTATAAAAAACTGCCCCGAAGTTGATTGCCAACCCCGGAGCAGCCTATTTATAGATGATTGTGTATGAGCTTATTTCTTGAAGAAACGGTTGTAGAGACCTTCGAAGCCTTTACCATGACGAGCTTCGTCCTTAGCCATTTCATGAACGGTGTCATGGATAGCGTCGAGGTTGAGCTGTTTTGCACGTGCGGCAATGCGCATCTTGTCTTCGTTGGCACCAGCTTCCGCAGCCATGCGCTTTTCAAGATTGGTCTTGGTATCCCAAACGCATTCGCCGAGAAGTTCTGCAAATTTAGCGGCGTGTTCTGCTTCCTCAAAAGCATAGCGCTTGAACGCATCAGCGATTTCGGGATAACCTTCGCGGTCAGCCTGACGGCTCATGGCGAGATACATACCTACTTCAGAGCATTCGCCGTTGAAGTGTGCGGTAAGGTCGGCAATCATCTGCTCATCGGTGTCTTTAGCAACTCCAATCTGGTGCTCGGTAACGAATTTCAGAGCTTCTTCGGGAGTGAGTTCCTTAAATTTGCTTTTAGGAGCTTTGCAGAGGGGGCACTGTTCGGGAGCTTCGTCGCCTTCGTGTACATAACCACATACTGTGCAGATAAATTTCTTTTTCATGTCTTTTTGTTTTTGGATAGTTATACTTAAATGATGGATATATTTTTTGTTAACGTCGGTGTGCCTGACGGCATTCGGGACAGTGCCCGGTGAGGCTGACCTGCATGGTTGAAATGTCAAATTCCTGCGGAAATTCCATGCGGGACATTCCAATGTCGAAAATTCTGCTGCAATCCACACACATGAAGTGTGCATGAGGCTCCGTGCATCCGTCAAAACGGGTAAGACCCGGCTCCACATTGACTTCAAGCACCGCTCCATGTGCGGCAAGAGCATGAAGGGTATTATAGACGGTGGTGCGAGAAAGGGTAGGGTATCGCTCCTTCAGCCCTGTGAAGATTTCATCAGCAGTGGGGTGGGATAGATGTGACAATACGTATTCCGCCACGGCAATGCGCTGTGGGGAAGGGCGCAAACCGCATTCGGTCACCATTTTGACCGCGCTGCCGGTGGAAGTGTGTATATTGTCAGTCATTAACTGTATTAATTATATTTTTGTAATCAGTACAAAGTTATAACAATTTTCATTTCCTCCAATAAAATCGGTATATAAAAAATGTTAAGGTCAGAATCGTGACAGGGGAGGCATGAAAGCATCAGGATAATGGGTGATTTTCACCTCTCCCTCCGGGGTGCCGACGACAACGATCACATCAAACTGAACAGGATGTGGAATATTATGTGCCCTGACGTATGACTCGGCACCACGACAGAGATGAGCGATCTTTTTAGAGTCTATAGCCTCGAGCGGGTCATAAATATCATCGGTTCGGGTTTTGACTTCTACAAATACAATGTGATCGTGGTGACGCGCAACAATATCAAGCTCGTTCTTTCCAAATCTCGCATTGGTGTCAATAATGGTGTACCCCTGTGCTATGAGAAAATCGTACGCCTGCTTTTCACCCCAGGCGCCAATGTCGTTGTGCTCAGCCATTATCCCGTGATTTACCAGCAAGCATTCCGCAAGCCGCCATAATGTCTTCTCCGCGGGATGCACGGATAGTAGCCGTGATGTCGAGAGAGTTGAGAGTGTCGCGGAACTCTGTCATGACCCTGTCGGACGCGGTTGTGCCGTCAAAACCGGGGATTTTGTGGAAGCGTATCAGGTTTACTCTCGCATGAGTGTCGCGCAATAGCCGTGCGAGTGCTCTTGCGTGGCGCATATCATCGTTTCTGCCTGCCCACATTGTATATTCAACCGACAGTCGCCGCTGACCGGTGAAGTCGTAGCGACGGAGGAGATTCATCACATCGGCAACCGGCCATGCTTTTTCAACCGGCATAATATCCTTACGCTCATCGGCAAACGGTGTGTGGACGCTGATCGCAATATGCACTTTGGTTTCATCAAGTAGCCTTCTCAGTCCGGCAAGATTTCCGATAGTAGATACAGTGATTCGCTTAGGACTCCATGCGAGTCCCCACGGTGCGGTCAGAA
>CAMWUZ010000086.1 GCA_947177595.1 uncultured Porphyromonadaceae bacterium
GAGTGGTGACGTTCTCGCCGATGGTCACTTCCTTAAGGGTTTCTTTCTCCTTGAACGGTGTGCCCTTGACATCCCTGCCCTGATATAGATTTTCCACAGGGACATCCTCGAAGGCATCCTCGGCGATTTCAATCGGATCCTCGCCATCCTCAGTTACTACCTCGGTAAGGCTTGTGCATCCCTTGAACGCTTCCTTGCCGATAGTGGTGACGGTTTCTGGCACTACTACCTTCTTAATTTCGGTGTTGCCTTCAAACGCGCCCTCCTCAATTTCGGTAACGGGATATTTCTTGCCGTCTATCCCTACCTCCGAGGGGATAATGAGATTACCGGCCGGAGCGGGATTGCCACCCTTGACCCTGATTATATCCTCGCCGTTTTCACCGCCGCCGACAACGACTTCATAGTCTATGCCGTTGACTGTCACTGTCGGTGCGATCACTGCTATCTCACAAGTAGCTGTAAGACCATTATCCGTTATCGCGTTTATAGTCGCGGTACCACAGGATATCGCTGTGACGTTACCGTATTCATCAACCGTGGCAACCTCCGGAGCATCCGAACTCCATGTGACTGTCAGCTTCGAGTCAATTTCAGGAGTGAATACCGCTTTGAGCACAATAGACTCACCCTCGCCCATGCGGACACTTTGCGGGTTGATGGACAGGGTATATTCAACCACATTCTTGAAGTCGCCCCAGTTATCGGTCTCGCTGCCTTCGGGCACTTTCACCGTTGCATTCTCGGTAACCTCTTTCTCAAAGGTGTTCTCGTCAATTTCGGGAGGAGTTGTGCCGAGGAAAGTGATATCCTCGATATCGGTGCAGCCTTTGAACGCATCAGGCTCAAGAGTGGTGACCTTCTCGCCGATGGTCACCTCGGTGAGGGTCTCCTTCTCTGTGAAAGGCTTGCCTTTCACATCTCTGCCCTGATACAGGTTTTCCAACGGAACATTCTCGAAGGCGTCCTCAGCGATTTCAATCGGGTCCTCGCCATCCTCGGTGACTACCTCTGTGAGGCTTGTGCAGCCCTTGAACGCTTCCTTGCCGATAGATGTGACAGTTTCGGGCACTACAACCTTCTTGATTTCGGTGTTGCCTTCAAACGCACCCTCCTCTATCTCGGTGACGGGGTATTTCTTGCCTTTGATTTCCACTTCTGAGGGAACGGTGAGATTACCGTCCGGATCGGGATTGCCGCCGATAACCTTCAGGTAGCTATCTCCTTTGCTACCTTCTTCTGAACCCTCTCCTCCTTCTACTATCTCATACTCAATACCGTTGATAGTTACAGTCTGAGCCACTACGGTTACATTGCAGGTAGCGGTGATACCATTGACTGTCTTAACAGTGATTACAGCCGAGCCTTTTGAAACAGCGGTCAGATTACCGTTATCGTCAACTTTAACAACCGACTCATCGGATGAACTCCATGTCACAGTCTGATCCGTAGCATTATCAGGTGTTATTATCGCCTTAAGCTCTGCGGTATTTGTTACGGGTATCTCAACATTTGCGGGATCAATCGAGATGTTTATCGGAAGAATCTTGTCCAGAGGAACCACATCCTTGAAGTCGCCCCAGTTCTCATTCTCGCTGCCGTCGGGCACTTTCACCGTTGCATTCTCGGTAACATCTTTCTCAAAGGCGTTCTCGTCAATTTCAGGAGGAGTGGTGCCGAGGAAAGTGATTTCCTCGATATCGGTGCAGCCTTTGAAGGCATCCGGCTCTAGAGTGGTAACCTTTTCACCGATAGTCACCTCGGTGAGGGTCTCCTTTTCTGTGAACGGCTGACCTTTCACGTCTCTGCCCTGATACAGGTTTTCCAACGGAACTTTATCGAAAGCATCATCAGCGATTTCAATCGGATTCTCGCTATCTTCGGTGACTACCTCGGTGAGGCTTGTGCAGCCTGAGAACGCCTCCTTGCCGATAGTGGTGACTGTTTCAGGCACTACTACCTTCTTGATTCCGGTGTTTTCCTTGAAGGCGCCCTCCTCTATCTCGGTGACAGGGTATTTGACTCCGTCAATCTCAACATCGCCGGGGATTTTGAGGTTGCCCTCTCCGTCGGGATTACCTCCGGTAACTTTGAGGTAGCTCTTGCCTTCGCCACCTACCACAAGCTCGTAGTCGATGCCGCCGATATTGACGGTCAGAATTATCACGGTCACTTCACTGCTCGCGGTGAGTCCGTTGACAGTCATTGCCGTGATGGTTGCCGTACCTTTGGCAACGCCTGTAACAACTCCGTGCTCATTCACAGTCGCTACCGCGGTATTATCGCTTACCCAGGTTACAGACATATCGGTTGTATTGACCGGAGCGATCACAGCATGCAGATTGACCGTGCGGGTCTCGGCAACCTCAGCCTGAGCAGGATTGATAGTGATGCTTTCCGCAAGTACATCACTCTCGGCGTACACCTTGTCAAAATCACCCCAGTCACCGCCTTCGCTGCCGTCAGGCACTCGGACTGTGGCGTTTTCAGTCACATCTTTTTCAAATGCATTCTCACCTATCTGTGGTGGAGTGGTGCCGAGGAATGATATTTCCTCAATGCCGGTACAACCGGTGAATTCTCCCGGTGCGATAGTGGTGACCTTCTCGCCGATGGTTACTTCTTTGAGGGTCTCTTTCTCCTTGAACGGGGTGCCCTCGACGTCTCTGCCCTGGGTAAGTTTCTCCAGCGGAGCATTCTCAAAGGCGTTGTCAGCAATTTCAATAGGATTTTCACTGCTCTCAGCAACTACCTCTTTGAGATTAGTGCAACCTGAAAATGCACCGGAGCCTACCGTAGTTACAGAGGAAGGAATAACAACTTTCTTGATGTCGGTATTGTTCTCGAAAGCGCCATTATCCACTGAAGTGACGGGATATTTAACACCGTCTATCTCAACCTCCGAGGGGATGGTGAGATTGCCGTTAGAATCGGGATTACCTCCCTTGACCTTGACAATATCCTCACCATTCTTTCCGCCACCGAAAACCACCTCGTATTCAATGCCGTTGTCGGTTGTTGTAAGACGCACGACTGTAACCTCACAGGTTGCGGTAAGTAAGCCGAGGTCTTCGTTATTAAGTGAAGCAGTAATTGTAGCAGTACCTTTACCTACGGCAATTACTTTACCGTCCTTATTAACAGTGGCAACCGAGCTATTTGAAGATGTCCATGACACCGTACCGCCTAATATATCCATGCTTGTTCCAGCATTTGCTGTGAGAGTTCCGGACTTCTTTTCAGCTAAATTGATCTGTGACGGATTAATTTCAAAAATCAGCTTAATGTCAGCGTTTTTCCAATATTCTGCGTTACGGTAATTATTCAACGCATCCTGAGGTACATATATCATCCGGTTCGGCACCGCTAATTCATAAAATGCACCAAGATATTCAGATTCATAAAGATTAGGACTAAAAATATTAATTTGCTTTAGTGACGGACAACTGGTGAAATGCCCCCACTCAAGCATATCAGGGGAATCAGGATGAATATCTCCTATGGTTACAGTGTGTAGTTCACTGCAATATGAGAATGATTGTGCTTCCATCGCTTTTACTGTCATAGGAATCTTAACTGTTTTAAGACTCCTGATGCAACTGGTCGCCGTTGTCTTTATTTCAGTGACAGATTCTGGGATGACCATGTCTGTTATCAATTCATCGTTGCAGTATAAATTAGCTCCCTGAAAGGTTTCTTGATATATCTCATCACCATAAACAACAAATAAATCTATACCACCCAATTCCAGCCAGTCTTCCAATGAACCCTTATAGTAAATATCCGTGATATTATTGCAGTTTTGAAAAGCAGAATACCCAATAGTTTTGATGGTAGCTGGTATTGTGACGGTTTTGACGTTGACATAAGCGAATACTCCGTCCTTTATTTCAGTCATGGATTCTGGTATAATCAGGTCTGTAATAATCTGATTATCCTGCTCCAAATAAATATTACAAGAAAAATAAGAAGAAGTTATCAGGGATTGAAAAATGTTCTTAGCCCCACCAAATACCAACCATGTTTCAAGAGGAACATATAGATCTATGTTAATCTTATTACTATTACCCAAATAACCAAAAGTGCTATTAACAAAAGTTAGTGGAGTTGCTGAATAACCATCTAATTTAATAGACTTAAGATTAGGACAGCTAGCAAAAGTGAAATTTTTTATGGAGGTTACGGAACAGGGTATGGTGATAGTAGTGAGGGAGTAACAATTGTAAAATGCGTACTCACCAATAGAGGTGACGGAATTAGGTAATGTGATATCAGTGAGGGAAGAGCAACCATAAAATGCGTACTCACCAATGGAGGTGACGGAATTAGGTAATGTGATATCAGTGAGGGAAGAGCAACCATAAAATGCGTACTCACCAATGGAGGTGACGGAATTAGGTAATGTGATATCAGTGAGGCCAGAACAATTGTAAAATACCTTCTTACCGATGGATGTCACGGAACTCAATATGGTTATAGCAGTGAGGGAGGAGCAACCGTAAAATGCCTCATCACCGATGGAGGTGACAGAATTCGGTATGGTGATATCAGCAAGGGAAGAACAACCGTAAAATGCTGAACTACCGATGGAGGTGACAGAGTTCGGTATCGTGATATCGGTGATGCCGGAACAATTTTTTAATGCGTTCTCCGCAATCTCAACAACAGTGCATTTCATATTAAGATAACCACCCGAATATTGTGGGTGAGGATATACTGCAATTTCAGGTATAATCAATTTTCCTGTAGGCTTTGTAGTACCGTATGAATATAGGCTGCATGTGTAATTTCCAGAATCTAGTGTAAGTACTTTGTAAGTGAGGGTCTGACCTTCGTAAGTATAAGTGAATGTTGCACCAACACCATAGTCAACAGCCAATGCCGGTAGAGGGATAAGTGCCGCCAAGGCAATTAAGATAAGTAGTAACCTTTGTTTCATTGCTAATTACTTTTTTGATGCCTCGGTCTTCCCCTCGTTGGCGGTTTACAATAAAAAAGAAAGCGCAGGAATCTGTATCTGTTACCGTCCTTCATACAGAGGCTTCTCGCATTGCCTATTGGAGTTGGACGGCAACGCAGAAGCCCACGCCTGTATATGTATAATATGACGGACTCCGGCGGACATTATACATCATGCCCATGCAGGAGTTGCCGATATTTTACATATCCACGGGCATCTACCGTTGCCCAATCCTTGACTCCAATTGAAATTTTGCGAGAATTTCTGTATATCAAGAATCAGCGCGGATAAACGCTTTATTATGTAAACATCCCGCCGCTCAAACCCTGACCGGGCTTCTGCGAGCGGTCTGCAAACGCAAAAATAACTAATTTTCCAAAACCACAAATAAAAAAACGCTCCCATTAACAGAAAAGAGCGATAGCGGAGTAAAAAAAGCTCCGGCACGGGTACCCGCTCCGGAGCTTCTATTATGTCAGGTAAGGTGTTTATTCGAGTTCGCGGGGGATTGCTACTATTTTGAGGTTCACACCGCGGATAAAATCGGTAATGTTGTCACGTACTTCTCCTTCGGCAACGTCAGCTTCAATGCGGCGGAGTGCGTTGAACACTGATGTACCTGTCTGGTAAACATGACGGTAAGCTTTGGCGATATCGTCAATCTGCTCCTCGGTGTAACCGCCTTTACGCAGAATCACCGCATTTACCCCGAAGTAAGATGCAGGGTTGTGAGCCATGATGATATAAGGGGGCACGTTGCCGGCAATTCGGCAGCCGCCTTTGATGAGCACCCATTCACCCACCTTGCTGTTTTCGTGGAGCATCACTCCGCTTGACAGGATGGTGCATTTGCCCACTTCGGTGTCTCCGGCAAGGAGCACTCCGTTGCCAAGCACACAGTTGTCAGCAATATGAGAATCGTGACCGATGTGCGAGTCAGCCATAATGAATGACCCGCTACCTATGCTTGTACCACCGTCGGTGTTGATACCTCTGTTGATTATAACATGCTCGCGGATAACATTATTGTCACCGATGTGGCAAAATGTCTGCTCCCCTTTCCATCTGAAGTCCTGCGGATCCGCTCCGATGATAGACCCCTGATAGATTTTGTTATTCTTGCCGATACGGGTGCCGTTGATCACACTTGTGTATGACATAATCTCGCAACCGTCGCCAATCTCCACATTTGCATCGATAAATGCAAACGGATGGATAGTCACATTATCGCCAAGCGTTGCCGAAGGATCGACATGGGCGAGTTTGCTGATGTTGTTAGCCATGGAATTCTATTATTTAAGGTGTGAATTATCTGCCTCCTCCGAGACTCTGGTAAAGGTTGATTACCGCAGCCGCTCTTGCGCGGTCGCATGAAATTACCGAAAGCTGGCTCTGCAGAAGGCTCTGCTGTGCAGTGAGCACTTCAAGATAAGTCGTGTATGCAGTTCCGTAATGGAGCAGCTCTTCAGTGATATCAACAGACGCCTGAAGCTTTTCTACCTGCTGAGCGAGATATGCACTCTTCTCGATATTTTTCTGATATGCGGTCAATGCATCACTCACCTCCGCGCTCGCGCTCATAATGGTGTATTCAAAATTATTGAGCGCCTGCTGCTGCTGAGCCTTAGCCGCTTTAAGTCTGGCTATATTGGCACCGCGGCTGAACAGTGGAGCGGTAAGTGAACCGGCGAGCTGAATAAACCAGTCACCGGGATTTTTAATGAACGAGCCAAGTAGATTTGTGAATCCACCGTTAGCAGTGATATTCAGACTCGGATAGAATGCTGAGCGAGCACCTGCTGTGGTATAGTAAGCAACCGCAAGGCTCTGCTCTGCCGCTCTCACATCAGGACGTGCA
>CAMWUZ010000087.1 GCA_947177595.1 uncultured Porphyromonadaceae bacterium
TGACAGCTCCTGCTGCTGAATAATAGCTAACCTTAAAACAAGTGCAAAATGACTAACAATAATATAAAGAACTGGTGCCTCGCGCTCGCGCTCGCTGCAGCTGCTCCCGCGGCTTTTGCTGCTTCTGAATATGAGGCTCCTGTTGCTGCTGCTCAGCAGTCTGCTGATTGCACCGGTGTTGTCCTTGACTCTGACGGTGAACCCCTCCCCGGAGCTTCTGTCAAGGTTGTTGGCACAACAAACGGCGGATCTACAAATATCGACGGTGAATTCTCACTCAAAGGCGTTGCCAAAGGCGCTAAAATCACTATAAGCTACGTTGGTTGCAAGCCTCAGACTGTTGTTTGGAACGGCACACCTATTACTATCAAGCTCGAAGACGATGATAACGTTCTCAATGAAGTTGTCGTTATGGGTTATGGCGTTGAGCAGAAGCGTGCTAACGTTACCAACTCTATCGCCAAGGTAAGTGAGAAAGCTCTTACTGTCGGTACTAACGCTAACCCCGCTCAGGCACTCGTAGGAGCTGTTTCAGGTGTGCGCGTTAAGGTTACTTCTGGTAGCCCCTCCGCAACCCCTTCTATCACAGTGCGTGGTGGCGGCAACTTTGATGATGGATCAAACGAACCTCTTATCGTTGTCGATGGTCAGATTCGCTCAAGCCTTTCTGATATCAACCCCAATGATATCGCGGATATGCAGATTCTGAAAGATGCAGGTGCGACCGCTCTTTACGGTGCGCGTGCAGGTAACGGTGTTGTGCTCATCACAACCAAGCAGGGTCAGGCTGGAACCGGTAAAATTTCTCTCAGTGCAAAATGGGGTCTTAATTCCTATAAGGATCAGGGATATGATGTCTGCTCGGATGAAGATTTCCTATATTATTTCCGTACCGGTAAGATGAACTCTCAGTGGGCACTTCCCGGCGGTGGTTATGCCACACAGTATAAAAATCTTTTCACCAATAATAATGGTCCCGGTGATACCGGTCGTACAACCTATTCACCCACTCAGAACTATAATATTCTGCGCAAAACGGCTGATAATGCCTATCTTCTTGAGCATAAGGGATGGCGTGAGATGGCAGATCCGCTGAGCAATGATTATATTCTGTATAAGCCAACTGATATCCTTGATTACAACCTCAACAATATTGCTGTAACTCAGGACTATAACCTCAACTTCTCAGGAGGTAACGACCGCGGTAACTATTACGCCGCTCTCGGTTACTATGATGCTCAGGGTGCGGTTAAAGACACCTACTATAAACGTTATAACTTCGCATTCACCGGAAGCTATAAAATTAACAGTTGGTTGACCTCTAACTCTGTATTCAACTATACCCGCGCAAACTGGCTCAATGATAATCCTCAGATAAATACCGCATACATGATGAACCGTGGTAGCTTCTGGAAATTCGTCAATTTCGAGGATCTTGACGGCACCCCCATGTATGGTAATAACGGTCCGGTAAATGTAAATGTTAACAGAGGCAAGTTCAAACGCGACACTCAGAGCGACAAGTTCCAGATGACTCAGAGCTTCACTGCAAAAATTATCGAGGGGCTTACCCTTAAAGGCACAATGAGCTGGTTCTACAATGAGCAGACCTCTGACTGGTCTAACCTCGAGTATGCCACAGATAATACCGGCGCATATAATATGTGGAACAAGACCGGTTCAACCACCGGCATCAACCGACAGTATGCTGTAGGCAATTCCTTCAGCCGCTACTTCGATCAGACCTATAACCTTGTGGCGAACTTCAACCGCACTTTCAATGAAAAGCATAATGTCAACGCGATGCTCGGCACAGAGTTCTATAAGCGTAAATATCTCGCTTTTGATGCTGAAGGTAATGGCGCTGCCCTCGAAGGATATCCCGATCTCGTGCTCACTACTCAGGATTCCCGGAAAATTGACTCGCAGCATCTGAATGAGGCGCTCATGTCATATTTCGGTCGAGTTGAGTACAACTATGACCAGCGTTATCTAATCGCGGCAACTTTCCGTGAGGACGGATACTCGCGTCTTATCAACAACCGTTGGGGATTCTTCCCCGGTGTATCTGCCGGTTGGGTGATGTCAAACGAAAACTTCTGGAAAGAGAACTCCAAACTCGCGTTTATTAACTATGCCAAGCTCCGTGGTTCGTTCGGTATGAACGCTACTATCAACAGCTCTAAACTCGGCTACTACACACTCCGCGGTTCTTATACTTCATGGATGTATGACGGCAACACCGGTTACCGAATGGGTTCACTTCCCAATCCTAATCTTAAGTGGGAGCGTACACGTACTGCAGAGGTAGGTCTTACACTCGGTTTCCTCCAGAACCGCTTCAACCTTGACCTCACATACTACAACCGTCTCACGATGGACAAGTATGCGTCAAAGTCACTGCCTCAGACCACAGGTTTCTCTTCTATCACCGACAACAACGGTTCATATCAGAACCAGGGTGTTGAAATTGACGTAAACGCTACACTGCTGCGTACACGTGATTTTCAGTGGACTCTCGGCGCAAACCTCACCTATAACAGCAATAAGATAGTGAAACTGCCTTACAGCGGTCTTGAAAACAACCGTGTTATAAACACCGGTGTGGAAGTATATACCGGAAAGGGTAATGAGACTCACTATATAGGCGGTTATCAGGAAGGGCAGAACCCGTTCCAGCAGGTGGGCTATATTGTGACCAATATGGTTCGAAATCAGGCTGATATCGATGCACTCGGTGATTATATTGATGGTGCTACTACATTAGGTCAGTGGGTATATGCTACTGAAGCAGGTCGCCAGCGTCTTATCGAGAAGGGTATTTCATCATCTAATATGATTCGTTTAATGCCCGGTAGCTTTGTTTACAAAGATATCAACGGCGACAATATGATTGATGTTAAGGATCGTGGCATTATCGGTCATTCAGACGTTAAGTGGAGCGGCGGTTTCAATACCACCCTCTCTTGGAAGGGACTCAGTCTCTATGCCCGCTTCGATATGGGCTTCAGCTTCCAGGTATATGATTCAAACCTCTCATTCTGGCTCGCTGAAGGTCAGGGCGCTATGGCATTCCCGAAACAGGTTCGCGAAACATGGTCTCCTGACAATCCCGGTGCTAAATATCCCCGTTTGGTTTGGGCTGACCAGTATGGTGATGACAGCTATGTCCGCACTAACAGTTTCTTCGCCCAGAACGGTAACTATTTGGCTTGCCGCGAGCTCTCGCTCAGTTATCAGCTCCCCGACGCCATCTGCAAGAAGTTCAAGAGTCAGGGTCTCACACTCTCTGTAACCGGTCAGAACCTCGGCTATATCAAGAGCTGCACAATTCCTCTTCCCGATAACACCACATACTGGACAGGTAATACAGCCGGTAACGGTGGTACATACAACATTCCACGTACTGTGATTTTCGGTATCAATGTATCGTTCTAAAACCAATTATTAGAGAAATATCAATATGAAAAAGATATTCAGCAAAATAGCTGTAGCCGCAGCGGTTGCCTCTCTGGGAATGGGAATGGTTTCGTGTAACGACGAACTGAACCAGTATCCTATCGACTACCCTGCAAACGGTGCTTTCTGGAACAACGAAGGTGAGTTTACCGGCAATGTCTATGCTCTGGCTGCTCAGTTCCGTTCCAACTATCCCGCAAATATCCTGTTCTGGGCGGGTGAACTTCGTGCAGGAACCCTTACCATTGACCTTATCAATGGTTCGGGCGCTGTCAATGTGGAGTATATCCAGAACCTCTATGACGCGTCTCATGCTCAGTTCAGTACTTTCGGCGGTTACTATGGTTTCATAGCCAACCTCAATGAGCTTATTGAAAAAACGGAGGAAGCCGGTGAGGATGTGCTCTCGGACAATGTGCGGAACGGTCTCCTCGCCACTGCTCATGGATGGCGTGCGTTCGCATACTTCCAGATGTACCGTATGTATGGCGGTGTGCCTATCCGTACAAAACCCGATGTAGTAAACGGTATCACCAACCCTGATGAACTTTACATGGAACGTGGCACTGCAGAAGCCACACTCACCTTCATCAAGGATGATATCACAAAGTCACTTGGCTACTACGGCAATACTACCTGGAGCATCGCTTCAGGAGCTTCCAAGAAATATTACTGGAGCAAGGCAGCTACTGAAATGCTTGCAGGTGAGGTATATCTGTGGAGCGGTAAGGTAAGCACCGGTGACCACACCGCAAATGCCTCTGATGTGGCAACTGCGAAGGGCTACTTTGAAAATGTGGTGAACAACTATGGATACCAGCTCGAGAAAAACTATTTCGATGTGTGGAATAAGCCCGCGAACACAGAGGCTATCTACAGCGTTTGCTACAGCAATACCGAGGATTTCTATTTGGATAATAACAATAAAGTTCAACACTATCAGAACAGTGGAGTTCAGGGACAGATGCTCTGGTCTAAATCTGCCGGTGCAGGTACTACATCATGGTCTATTCAGGACGCTACCGGTCTCGGTATCCGTACAGATGGTGGTGCGAGCCGTTTCCAGTACTTTACCGATTCTCCCACAGCTAAACAGGTTGCATACACTTGTTGGACTCCTTTATCACCGAGCCCCAACCGCTATATGTATAAGAACGCGATGTACTTCCAGTATAATGAGAATGATACACGTCGCAATATGTTCTTCCCGCAGTGGAACGTTAAACCGGAAGAATCAGAGCTTACTTATATAGCGAACTTCGATCCTCAGGATCATGTGCTTCAGGGAACATTCGTTCTCAAACTCATGCCTGTCATTGGTCAGGTTTCCTGGTCAAGCAACTATGTATGGATCAATGACGCCGCTATCTACCGTCTTCCCCTCGCGTATATGTACCTTGCAGAAATCGCTAACTACGAAGGCGATAACGCCGGTGTTGAGAAATACATCAACCTCGTGCGTGAACGCGCTTACGGTGATAACTGGGACGAAGATGTATATGGTTACACCGCCGGTTCTTTCCGTGAAAACGAAAATGCAATCCTCCGTGAGAAAGACAAAGAATTCCTTATGGAAGGTCAGCGCTGGTGGGATATCCGCCGTCTAACTGCTGTTAAAGGCGGTTCAGATACCGATCACTTCGTGTTCCAGCCTGAAAGCTGCGCAGGTTTCGGTCTTGACGTGGTTAACAACACATGGATTGTTGATCAGTCAGGTGCTCCCGTTGAAACCATGACCCCCGTGCTCAAAACATCTGAGGCGCATAAGGTTCTTTGGCCGGTTGACCTCACCCTTCTCGGTTCTGACCCGTTGGTTAAACAGAACCCCGGATACGAATAATCCACGATCTATCCAATACCCCGAAGGGGGCTGCCATCCGGCAGCCCCCTTCTTTTATGTAAACTCTGATTCGTTTATCCTTCTCCATCCAGACAGAAAAACCATATTATAAGTTGGATGGTCAAAAGCTATTCTGTCAACTTACATTCCTGAATGTTGAAATTATCCGGCAGATTAAGTCAGATAAAAGAGGCTGCGCGAATAATATGTGGTTCCAAGAAACAGTAATACGCGGATGAGTGTGAGTGCACAAATAACCTTAAAGTCATTAATGGCTTAAATGCAATCAGGGCGGAGAATAACTCTCCGCCCTGATGAATACCGGTTATAATTTTATTCAGTCAACCTTGACCTTCACAGCCTTTGTTCCGGGCACCTTCACGATGTAGATGCCTGAGCGGAGACCCGTTGTCGCCACTCTGCGACCGTTGATGTCATACACCTCGCTGCCTTCTGGAGCGATGATGCGGTCACCTTCAGCGCGCACGTCAGAGCCGTTGCGGTCAGAATCGATGCCTTCGATATCTGTGGGGATGTAGCTGATGTTGAGATGAGCTATACTGCTCGGATGCATTTTTGCCTGCTCTTTGAGTATCGCGAGAATCACGCCTCCGGTCTTAGGCATCTCGAATTCGCCGGTGTAAGCCTGACTCGCGGTTGTGGGAGTAGAGCCGTTAGTGGTATAGTGGATGGAATATGTGCCCTCGGCGAGAGACTCGTCCTCCGGTTTTATGGTTATAAGATACTTGCTGTTCTCCTCATTGAGACGGTGGCTGATAATCGGTTTGACACTTATAAGCTGATTTTGCTCACCGAGCGTCATGTCAAGATGTGTACACACACTCTCCTCATATCCGGAGCGGGTAGCCATGACGTGGATGTAGCAGCTCTTGGTTACCGCGAAGGGCTGTGAGTAAACGTTCCACATCGCTGTTGACGGCACCTTTTCTTTATCGTTCTTGGCAATCCAGTAGTAGATGGTGGGAATCACACCGGCTCCGGTGGGCGTGAGTGTCACGGTGGTGTAGGGGTAGAATACGACATCCATATCATAGCTGCGGGTAGCGGCATAGTAGTCTCTCTTAGAGATGATGTTTCCGCTGATCTCAGCCTTTATGGGATTTGTGGTGGACACTTTCTCCACCTCAGTAGGCCATATCTCAATCTCTCCGTCATCACCGATCATGGCGAATCCTATTACATTATAATATACAGCTTTTGCGGTGTCGGCGGCATTCCAGTCAAACGTGGGCTTGAGTATGTCGTGGTTAACCCTGATTCTTTCCCCGTCTCCCTTCTTGGTACGCAGAATCCACTGTCCGGCAGCCTGCGTATCGGTGTGCCCGTTCTGCGCCTGTATCTTGAATCCTTCGAGGCTGACTTCGTTTATTCTCACATAGCGTCTTGCGTTAGCGGTGGTGATGGTTGTCACCTCATC
>CAMWUZ010000088.1 GCA_947177595.1 uncultured Porphyromonadaceae bacterium
CTCTGTAGATGCTGAACTCAATATCGGTGCAGAGCGAGAATGCGCCGTCGGTTGAAATGAAGTCGTAATACCGTGTCACGTCGTCGCTGTTGAAGTTGTGATACTCTTTCAGGAAGCGTGTGGCGAACTCTTTGCAGATGTTGTCAAGCTCTGCCATGAGTGTGCGCTCTTGGGCGTTGATCGGTGTGAGGGTTGCAGTTGCCATTGCGGGGTTATTTTAGTCTGCGGGTAGCGCAGTAGGTTGCAGCTTTGGAATTTATCTCGTCTTTGGAAGCTGTGCGGTGGCGGGTCTGCCATGCTTCGATTTCTTCTCGCTTGAAGTAGAGGGAACCGTTCTGTTTGTAAGCCGGTATCACCTGCTCGGCAGCCATGTGTCGCACTCTGCTCTCGCTTACGTCCAGCACGAGGGCGAGTTCTGAGACGTTCCAAACGTTCTTCATCATTACGATGACGGAGCGTTTGATTTCGCCTAATGCCTGTTTGAGGTCTTCATTCATGGTCGGGGAGTGCTTAGAGGTGAGGGATTATTTTATACGTGTTACGAGCTGGTAGATTACCTGCCCTTCGGATTTGACGGTGTAAACCTGTCCGGTCTCTTTTTTGAGCTGGCTTGCGGTGACGGTTAGACCGTATTTGGTCTTGTACTTGAAGGGGACTCTGAGGATGTCGCCTACCTCCATGTTGCGCATGGTGGGCTTGAGTTTGTCGCGCGTTTTCAGGTCAATCGTTGCCATTGTTATTAAATTGTCTTATTTTTGCGGTTAAAGATTTAATTTGATGCAAAGATAATACTACTAAATTGTAGTATCAAATAAAATACTACAAAAATGTAGTACATTAGATTTTATTAACAAATGGACAAAGACGAAGCGTTTCGCAGAATAAGCCAATCTATTGAATATCTGAAAGATAACGGCAAGGCGCGCAATCATGAAGAGGTTGCTCAGCTAACGGGTGTGTCACGCCCCAATGTGACAGCAGCATTAAATGGTAATCCTCGTTACGTCACTTTGGGCTTTCTCGGGCGGTTTGCTGATGCTTATTCGGACTATATAAATAAGGAGTGGCTGCTCACCGGTGAGGGAGAGATGGTGAAAGTGGATGCGAGGAAGTTTCGCCCGCGTGTGCCGTTGAGTGTGTCTGCCGGTTATACGGAGATTTCTGTTGGTGCTGCATTGGAGGGTGAATGTGAGCAGGAGCCGGTCAACCCTGATTTTCCCTCATACGATTTCACTATCACAGTGAGCGGTGACAGCATGATTCCGGAGCTGCACGATAATGATATTATCGCTTGCCGCTGGATGAATGATGTTAATGAGGTAAAGGAGGGTTCTATATATGTGCTTGACACAAATGTCGGTGCGGTGGTTAAGGAGATTAAGGTTGGCAGGACTAAGGTGCATTGCCATTCGCTGAATCCGTTATATAAGGATTTCTCAGTGGCTAAGGCAGATGTTTTGAGAATAGCAAAGGTTGTCGGACTTAGTAGGGTGCTTTAGAAAGGATGAGAAATAATAGTTATCCTTATGTCACAAAGTAGAATAAAAAAAATATTGTTTGATTTATGTATTTCCTCTGTAGGAATATTAAATATTATTCTTTGGATTGCTCTTATTTATACTGTTGTTAGTCTGAGCATTCCCTCAAGTTGTGAACGGAAGAGTGATAAAATGACAGTAGAAAATATTGCTGGATCAGACAGTGATGTCCATTTTAACCAGAGAAAGTCATCTTCAAATAGAAATCACCCTCGTAGAGTTAAAAGTTATAGTGATAACATTAAGCGTGAAAATGTAGTTCAGGGAACAAAACAGTTTCAAAATGAGAAGAAAATATTATGGGGTAAAGATGAAACGAAAGCGAATAGTAAATCTGAAGTGTCATACAGTATAGATGATTCTTTATATAAAAGATTGACAATAGATTACTACATAGCGCACAAAATACTTATGGATATGAATAGTGCACAGGCTCCCCCTGAAGTAAGGTGGTATCAGCAAAAATATAAATTCCGTTTTTTGAAACAAGAGGACAACCTTGTGTTTGATTGTGAGAAGTTACAATTGATTCATTATGAGCCATTGGATACGGCAAAGAGATGGAGTATGCGTTTATCCGATTATTATTTGTGGAAACAGATGTATTATCAGAGATTAGTTGATTATGATAATGAGAGATAATAAATTCATACAGTCAGTGATTGTACTGAGTGTAATTGCGGTAATTCTCACCGCGTGTGGGGATAAAGAAGCCCAAGATAAGATTGGTAAGTATATTTATAAAGATGTACAAGATATTTACCATATAGATTCAAATTGCAGCAGCTTGTTGCATCAGGGAAAGTATAAGGGCGAGGAGTTATATGGCAAGGAAATGATGGATACCTCTAAATTCATTATAGCGGACAAGGAATTTAGAGTGTGCGCCAATTGCGTTGGAGACGATGAATACGACCATATATTAAGAATCAGCCACCGTAATGAGAATCGTAGATGGCTTTATAATTGGTTTGTGCGAGAAAATTATGATATGGAGAACTTTGACGATTTTATTATAAATTTGTCGGACACAGAGAAAAGGCGAAAGGCGTATAAAGCAGCGTTAGACATAGGATTGGACGTTGGCGAGACATTTGAGGAATTTTCTGAGATAATGGGATTTTAAATTAAAAAGAATAATTATGGACAGCAAGAAAGAACTATCCAAGCTGAGTATGCTGCTTGATGCAATTGAGGAGGATGAGGTGAGTGAAGCCACTGAAGAGTCAGAAGGTGAGGATTAATTAGGATTAATTTTAACCAATAAGTAAATATGCATATGGAGATAATAGAGCGAATCAAAGGAATGTTTAAAGGTAAACCAAGGTCTAAATCAAGGCATTGTGATTATAATTCTGTTGAAGAGTGTCCATATAACTCTTTAAAAGAATGTAAGTTTGACAAAAGTGTGTGCCATCTAAAAGAGCATGAAAAGGGGCAGAGGAAGAGCAATAAATCAACCATGATTGTTTTGGTTGTCGCCTTATTTGGGTTAATTGCTTATATCCTTATAGCTATTGTATCGCGCAATGATGATTTTTCATTCGCTTATAGTGAGTATGTGTATGCTATCGGTGGAGGGATTGCATTATCAGTGGTGACAGGTGCTATCCTGGCGTTGGTGATAGATTTGCCTATGAGATTGAAAGATTATGAGCAATCATTTGTAAATGCTTTATCTTCTAATAATTATTTAAAGTCTCTTGATGAAACTCGTCTGACAAATTTAAGAAACCAGATAACGGAACAGCTTCATAAGACTAAAGCTCCGAGTATGCCTAAGGGTCTTATTAAAATAGATCAACGTATATGCGAACTGCTTCGATTGCCATATTACTCGAGATATAGTCACACAGTTGTCTGTTCGCGTAGTAATGAGCATCCGGAGTATATAGAAAAAGAACATACCATAGAATATAGGCTGGTTAATCCATATAGTGTTAATCATCAGGCAGTAGAGTTTATAAAATTCACAAACTTAGTATTGCTTAAAAATGGAGATTCCCCGAATTCTATTAGCGGACTGAAAATTCGATGTGGTATTGATGGTAAGGAGAAGGAAGACATTTCCAATAGGTTTGACTTAAAGTCAGAGCCCATTGAGGATGATTTTTATAATAATAGGATAACTCTTTCGGATAAAGATAATCCGGACTCAAACGGAATACGTATAGAGTTTGATGATAATATAGAAGTGGATATGAAGTATAAGATTCTTGTACATGAATCCGATCCGTGCTTTACTAAGAGACTACAGCATCCGGCTAAGAATTTTAGGCTGTTCTATACATGTGTTCAAAGTGATCATAAATTGTATGGGCAAATATTTGGGACTGAGCTAAAACAATCTGATGTTTCCATAAAATATACCAATAATTCCATCTGTCTTGAGACTTATGACTGGTTGCTTCCGGATAATGGCGCTATGGTCGTAATGTTAAAAAACTGAAAAAGACAGCTTCGGGGGTGAATAAAAGGATATTATTGATTGTTATTTAGAAACAATGAGTTAAATTTGTGTCGTCAAAGTAAAATATGGCATTATGAGAGTACAAGAAGTAGATGAGTAATCATCAAGGAAAGGCTCAAGGAAGTATATATTTCTTACTTAGCCAATTAAAAGAAAAGAGAGTGATAAACTTTTAATTTATTGAGTCACGTGTAATACGTGACTTTTTTATTTTTGGACGAGCTATAATCATTAAGATATATGAAAAGAGTAATTGGTCTATTAGTGCTGTTGCTGGTGTGTATCGCTCCGGCAGGTGAGGTGAGTGCTGCATCTGCGGCAGGGTCGGAGACAGTGTGGGTGTGTGGTGGTCCCAACTCGAAGAGGTATCACAAGTCAAAAAATTGCAAGGGTCTGAAGAGGTGCAGCCGAAATCCGAAGAGTCTGTCAAAGGAAGAGGCTAAGAAGAAAGGCTATACTCCCTGCAAGCTATGCTATAAGTGAGGGGTAATCACAGCGGATGGCTTCTTAAAAGATTTTCGGGATTCTATCAATAGCTGCTTTTTTGTTTTTGTCAAGTATCTTGGCATAAATTTGGGTTGTTTCAATGCTTCTATGCCCTAATAGCTTAGAGACTGTGTAAAGGTCCACGCCCAAGTCAAGCATCATTATGGCAAATGTGTGGCGCGCACAGTGGAAAGTGATATGTTTATTTATCCCGGCGCTTTTTACCCATGCAGCGATACTGATGCGTGCGGCTTGTATTGGACCGAGGGTAGGGAAGACAAGGTCATTGGGATTGCCGCGAGTGCCGAGCATGTCTGCGGCTTGCTCATTCAGGTCAAGGTACTCAAGTCCTCCGGTCTTTTTCTGTGTAAAGACAATACGTGTGCTACCGTACCATTCTTGCACTTCGCTCCATTTGAGTTTTACAATATCGCTCCAGCGGAGACCGGTCAAGCATGAAAAGAAAAATGCTTGCGCGAGGTGTTCATTTGGGGGAGGGGTATTGCGGAGTTGCTTGATCTCGTCTATAGTCAGAAACTCTCGTTCAGATTCGGGTTCTTTGAATCGTTCCACCCCGGCTGCGGGGTTGATTCGGATGATACCTTCCCGCATGGCGATGTTGAATACAGTACATAATTTCTGAAACATGAGTGCTTTTGTTCCCTGCGATATTGGCTTCGGCTCAACTTCACGTTTGCGTGGGTCTATATCCCATTGCATAGCCCGAGTGTCAATATAATCACGGAAGCCTCGAACCCATTGAGGAGTTATCTCCCCGAATGTTATTTGCTCGTTTGGCTCATATTTCAATATGTGGGCGAGGCAGTTTTGCCAACTGGTCTTTGTGGTGCCCTCCTTGCGGTCAATGAGTCTCCGCATGACATCAAAGAATAGCACATCTTCATGAGTTGTCACGTCAAGTCCGAAATCTTTAGACTGGATTTCAACCACACGCTTTGCCCTCATAGCTTCGGCGAGTTTGAGGGTTTCTTTATTTTTCTGCTTGTCTTCTCGTGTGCGCTCCGGCACGAGATATAATTTCAGGTATTCATTAGTGCGTTTACCGTTTCTACAGATATCAAGGTATAGAGACTCTGTGCCGTTGCTGCGAGGTCTCTTTCTCAGATATACTATTTCTTTATTATGTGCCATACTGCTTTGATGGTTTGTTGCGCTTGTTGCGCTAATTTTAATGCGCAACAGTTACGCACCACAAAGATAGCATTAATTTAGCACAGTCATGCACACTTTGGATAATAAAATAACCACATCACAGAACGCTATCTCCTTAATTGATGTGCATTTGTGATGTGGTTGGATGCTATTTGTGTGCGTTTATAGAATATAGGGGATATTCAGTTAGAATTCTGAGGTAAAATGGAATTTTATATCTGGAAAATCATTCTGAGCCATCTGAAGCACATACGCTGAATCGGCAAGAAATACATCTCGTCCCTCCCGATCAAGAGCCATAAACTGATGCTTCCGTTTCTTGAAATTTTCAAGTGCTACCGGATTTGAGCTTTCAATCCAGCAAGCCTTATAAAGAGATATAGGCTCCCAACGGCACTGCGCACCATATTCATGTAAAAGACGATACTGAATTACTTCAAACTGCAGCTGACCAACTGTGCCGATGAGCTTTCTGCCATTGAACTGGTTTGTAAATAACTGGGCTACACCTTCATCCATCAGCTGCTGAATGCCTTTTTCAAGCTGCTTGGACTTCATGGGATCTGAGTTCTCAATATATTTGAACATCTCAGGAGAGAAACTGGGAAGTCCTTTGAAATGAAGTGTTTCCGAAGATGTTATTGTGTCACCGATTTTAAAGTTACCGGTATCGGGAATACCGACGATGTCACCGGGGAATGCCTCATCTACAATACTCTTTTTCTGAGCCATGAACGCTGTAGGTGCGGCAAATTTGAGGGTTTTGCCGGAGCGGATATGGCGATAGGGTGCATTACGCTCAAATTTGCCTGAGCATATTTTGACAAATGCGATACATGACCTGTGATTGGGATCCATATTCGCATGAATCTTGAAAACGAAACCGCTGAATCCCTCTTCTTCAGGTTTCACTTCTCTTTCCTCAGCGGCTATGGGTCGAGGAGAGGGAGCAATCTGCACGAAACAATCAAGTAATTCCTTCACTCCGAATGTATTGAGCGCGG
>CAMWUZ010000089.1 GCA_947177595.1 uncultured Porphyromonadaceae bacterium
TTACCTGACTAAGGGTGAGTCCGGAAGTACCACTCATATTTACCGGAATTGCATCCACAGCCGCGTCTGCTTCATCAGCAAAAATTCTACCTGCTTTGATAGCGGCTGATGTATCAACCGGAATATACATATTGGGGTATTTGAGAATAGGTACTCCCCACGAATTATTTCTTGACTCGGGGGAATAGAGATTTCTCAAAGCCGCAATAATATTTACCTTCATGGTATCCGGATCAAGAATATAGCTATATTGGAGCTGGTCATAAGCATAGTCAATCGGCTTAGCCTGCATATCAATACCCGGTGCCTCATAAGAAGGACGACGAACCTGATCCACATACCAGTCAGTTGTTAGATAGGATAGATTTACAACTTTTACATCCGTACGTGTGCCTTCAACTTCCTGAGCATACCAGAGAGGGAAAGTGTCATTATCACCATTGGTAAACACAATCGCATTTTCATCCAGCGAGTTAAGATAGTTATTACCAAAATCTCTTGTGGTATAGCGGTTTGACCGGTCATGGTCATCCCAGGTCTGTGAAACCATCTGTAGCGGAATGAACAAACCGATTACAGTAGCTATGACTGCTGACAATGTACTTATTTTATTAGCCTCCTTATTATACTTTGTTTCGAGCGTTTCTTTTTCTTGCTTTGTCGCATTCTTTTTCGGCTTCGGCTTAAGTGCATTATCCACAATCCTCCATATTCCAGCAACTCCCATTCCTATCCATATAGCAAAGGCATAGAAAGATCCGGCAAAAGCATAATCACGTTCACGAGGCTGTGAAGGAGTCTGGTTTAGATAAAGTACAATCGCTATGCCTGTCATAAAGAACAGGAAGAAAATCACCCAGAACTGCTCAATACCTCTCTTTGAGGTAAATGCCTGCCATCCCAGACCGATAATACCCATGATAAGCGGAAGCATGAAGAATACATTATGTCCTTTATTGCCTTTACCATAGTCATCAGGTAACAGCGACTGGTCGCCAAGACGAGGATTATCAATAAATGGAATACCACTAATCCAATTACCCTGATTAACTTCTCCATTACCCTGAATGTCATTCTGACGACCGGCAAAATTCCACATGAAATAGCGCCAATACATATGATTGAGCTGATATGTGATGAAGAACCGTAGGTTCTCGGCAAAAGTCGGTTTAATCAACGTTCTTTTCTGGAGAGGATTCCCTTCGGAGTCAACATAGGTGACAGCCTCCACTGGACGCCCCTGCATACCGATCCAGTCAACATATGCCTGCGGGTGGGGATCAGTATGACTGTATATACGGGGGAAGAGCATATTTAGCTCAGGCGTCATCTTGTACTCCTTTTTATATTCAGTCAACTTATATGAATCTCTCTCATCCTCTGTTTCCTTAACTTTTTTGGCATATAATGCTTTACCCTCAGTGGTCAATGGCTGCTGAGTTCCGTTTTCATTAACCTGATAAACCGGTTTGGAGTTGAGAGTCTCACCATAAAGAAGCGGACGATCACCATACTGCTCACGGTTGAGGTAGGATGCAAGAGCAAACACATTGTCCGGAGCATTCTGGTTCATAGGAGTATGGGCAGATGAACGAATCAGCAAGAGAGCGTACGATGAATAACCTATGAATATTACAAAGGTACTCATAACCACAAGGGTGAGTATCCGTACCGGTAATTTTTTCGCCTTAAACAACCATATTGCGAGAATTGCTATGAGAAGAAACGCTATCCACAGATTGTCTCCGATAAAGAGCATTCCTGAAAGTGTAATGCTTATAAGAACCGACCAGCGTATAGCCGAAACACTTTTCTGACGATATAATTCACGGATAGCCCAAACAAATGCAGCTACAAGCACTATGGCATAGATAAGAGTACCAGTATTGAAGCTGCAGCGGAGTACATTGACAAAGAACAGTTCGAAATACTGAGCGATTTCAATGAATCCCGGCACAAGTCCGTAAAGAATCAAACCCACTATGACGCAAGATACAAGGAGCGCGATAATTGACCCCTTTGCATTGGTATCTTTCCATTTACGATAGTAAACCACAAGCACAATAGCGGGAATACAGAGGAGGTTAAGAAGATGAACCGCAATTGATATACCTATCACATAAGCAATGAGTACTAGATATTTATCACTATGAGGGGCATCGGCTCTACTTTCCCATTTCAGGATGAGCCAGAATACGAGTGCCGTACAGAAAGATGAAAATGCGTAAACTTCGCCTTCAACGGCTGAAAACCAAAATGTATCGCTCCATGTATATGCCAGTGCACCGCATAAGCCGGAAGCGAATATCACAAGCATACGTAGCGGTGACACGGACTCGTCATCGTCTGATACAATCAATCGCTTGACAAGATGAGTGATCGTCCAAAAAAGTAGAAGGATTGTTGCCGCACTTAGCAATGCAGACATAGAATTGACACACATCGCCACTTTACTTACATCACCTCCGGCAAAATTCACGAAAAATCGTCCGGCAAGCATAAATATCGGGTTGCCCGGTGGATGACCGACCTCTAATTTGAATGCCTGAAGAATAAATTCCGGACAATCCCAAAAACTGGTTGTGGGTTCAATTGTGAGCAAATAGGTCACAGCAGCTATCAAGAAGCAGACCCAGCCAAATACATTATTTAATAAATTGTATCTCTTCATTCTAAGAAATGTGATAAAAACTACCAAGACTCAATGCATAATCGCATAAAGCAGTGCAAAGATAGACATTATCCACGAACCACCGAACACAAAAAATTATAAAATCCACGTGTGCAACCGATAAGAAGAAAATGAAAAGTGATTTCCCTTGCGATTTTTGGAATTTCTGAAAATATTTCTACATTTGCAAATGAATAAATATCCGGAATAAATATAACTTTCAGGTAAATGAATAAGCGACAGACCCGACTTACCGCCATAGCAGATATTCTTCTTAATAATATTGTTGGAAGCCAGGAAGAATTGCTTGATCTGCTGCGCAGCCGCGATTGCTCGGTAACTCAGGCAACACTGTCCAGAGATCTTAAGACCCTTAGAACCTCAAAGGTAGCCACTGAAATGGGTGGATATCGATATGTTATCGGCAGCGGACTGCCTACTGACAAAGTGATTGAACAGGCAACTGTTGACAAAGTTAGCCGGGTGGCAATCGAAAAATTAAGCATAAGCGGTCAGTTAGTCGTTATCCGCACCAGAAACGGATATGCAGGGGGAGTTGCATATGATATAGATGATCTGAATACTCCTTATATATTAGGAACTATTGCAGGAGCAGATACAGTGTTTGTTGCCCTACGCGAAGATGCCCCGATGGACGGAGTCTTTTCGGCTCTTTCAAGAGTCATACCCCAAAGTGTTATGGAGGCAGCACACAATGAATTCAACATAAATAAAAAATAACAATCAATGATACGAGCAGGCATTATAGGCGGTGATTCGGATGTTGCCGGCGATTTAATCAGAATTCTCATCAATCATCCCGATGTTGAACTTGTTTGGGTGAGTGCTCCCGATGAGGAGGGCGTGTTACTGTCACAGCGTCACCGGGGACTGACTGGAGAAACATATATGCGTTTCTCCGGGGACAAAAGTCTTGAGGATATAGATGTGCTGTTTATGTGCTTTATCCGTGACGGTGATTCAGAACAGTATCTCAGCCACCATAAAATACCGGAAAATCTAAAAATAATTGATTTGTCTCCTGATTTCAGAATGCCAGAAGATGAAAACAGTGAATGGGTATATGCTCTTGCGGAATTAAACCGCAAACCTTTGGTTAGAGGAGCTAAAAAAGCGTCTGTTCCCGGTCCATTTGCGACCATTATGCTTCTTTCTCTTCTGCCTTTGGCTAAAAACCTCCTGCTAAACAGCGATATTCACGTAAGCTGTGTTTCTTCTACTGCAAGCGGAGACGAAAAAGCCGGAGAAGCATCTATCATACTCGACCATGAGGAGATTGAAGAGACACGTAAAGCACTTAAGGCGCTCCAATCTAGTTTTAACAGCAGAATACGACTCGTCGGTACTGCCGGCGGTTGGGACTCAGGACTTGCCGCAACTATATATATGGACACCCCTATCAGCGAGGATGACATAAAGGATATATATGATACTTTCTATGAAGATCATGGCTTTACTTTCCTCTGTGAGTCACATCCTGATTTAGGTGAAGTGAGAGGTACAAACAAATGCTTGATGAGAGTAGGAAAAACCGGTGACACTTTGGTAATCTCGTCTGTTATCGATGAAACCCTCAAAGGTGGTGCAAGTGCAGCCGTTCACGTGATGAACCTAATGTTCGGACTTCAGGAACGGGTAGGTCTGATGCTGAAAGCCACCGGAAGATAGATGAGATTATTTGCGCGTTCTCGGCGCAACAATTCTTTCGCCGAGATACCGTGCGAGTTCCTTTTTCATCTCGTTATACTCTGCATGTTTTCTCATTAAATCAATTATGAGAGAGTCGTTTCTTGGAACGACTTTACATTCTCTGCGTATCTGTTCCAACAGATCATTAATCAAGGTTTCAATTATAGCTTCCTGAAGGTTATAATAAGCCATCGGAACAAGATCCTTGAGCTTATCCCTCTCTGTTTCAATCACAGAATATTTGGTGTGGATTTTACTGAGCTTGTGCTTCTCATCGGCAAGATCTGTCGCAACTTCCCTGACAACATCATCCGGCGCTGATACAAGACTTTTCACCAGATAGGAACTCTCAAACTCATGCACCATACCGGCAATCTCTTTTTCAACATTCTCTTTGAGTTCATTTTCCAGACGGTGGATGTCAGAAAGATCCGCAGCGGTTTCTCTTATCTTAGCTATGCCGTCAGCCAAAAGTGATTTTCTTTTTTCTTCCAAATTTTCCCTGAATCTGGAATTATCAGAATGCCAATGTTTAGTAACGAAATCAGATATGTACTCAAATGTTATGCGATATTTTTCGGTTGTAAATGCTAAATCGTCACTCAGAAATGAATTTTTCACATATTCCAGTACATTCAGCGGTTCTAACTCCTCAGGGTTCTCCCCTTCAATATCGCATAGATACACCATACCATAGCGCACCACATATCGTAAAAGGTCTCTTTCGTATGGAGTTATGAATGAATCTGTATGCTGAACAGGTGCTGACTGAGATGTCGGGGAAATTTCGTTAGATTCAGACAATTCGGGCTCAATTTCCTTGAGATTCTTTTCTCTTTGCGCATCGTTATAATCCCGGTCTGCTTTTTCAGCGATAAACTTTGTGACCTGCAATGCGAGAACTTTCTCATCGATACCAAGAATCCTACTGCATTCACCTATATAAACAGTACGCATTATCTGGTCGGGAATAACAGATATTGACCGAACAATATCAGTTATAACCTTCGAACGACTAATCGGATCGTTATCAACTCCGGACAATAGTATCTTAGTTTTGAAAGTAATAAAATCGCCCTGATGCTCTTTTATATAATCTTCTACCTCACTAGATGAATGATTCTGAGCAAAAGAATCAGGGTCATCACCTTCAGGCAGAAGGAGTACCTTCACTTTCATCCCCTCGGCAAGGAGCATATCAATTCCTCGCAAAGAGGCTTTTATTCCCGCCGGATCGGAATCGTAAATAACAGTGATATTTTCGGTAAATCTATGAATCAATCGTATTTGACCCTCAGTCAAAGAGGTCCCGGAGGATGCAACTACATTTTCTACTCCAGCCTGATGCATGGAAATTACATCCATATAGCCTTCGACCAGAATACAGTTATCTTTTCTTACAATCGCGGACTTAGCCTGATATAAACCATAAAGCTCGTAGCTCTTCCTGTAAATATCGCTTTCAGGACTGTTGACATATTTTGCCACATCCTTATCCTTACGGAGTGTTCTGCCACCGAAGCCTACTACCTTTCCGCTGATGGTGAAAATCGGATAAATGACACGACTCCTGAAGCGGTCTCGCCATCCACCGCTCTCTCTTTTCACACAAAGTCCGCTTTCTTCTATATATTTCTCAGAGTAACCGGCTTGTTTTGCGGCTTCATACAGAGCATCTCTTCTTTCAAGCGAATATCCAAGATGAAACTTCTCAATCATCTTGTCATTAATACCTCTTTCCCTAAAATAGGCGTAGCCGATGCTTTTACCCTCAGAGGTTAGTGTCAGATTATGTTCGAAATGCTTTAAGGCAAAATCATTTAGAGCAAACAAACTCTGCCTGCGATTTTCCTTATCCTGCTCTTCCGGGGTAAGTTCTTCCTCTGAAATTTCAATATTATATTTCTTGGCAAGATATCTGAGTGCTTCAGGATAGGTCATCTGCTCAATCTCCATGATGAAACTGACAGCACTTCCACCTTTGCCGCAGCTAAAGCACTTACAAAGACCTTTAGACTTACTTACTGAAAATGACGGGGTTCGTTCATTATGAAAAGGACATAGTCCTATATAACCGGAACCTCTCCTTTTCAAGCGCACATAATCGCTGACAACATCGACTATATCCGCAGTATCAAGTATTCTCTGCACAGTAGCAGTGTCTATTCGTCCTTTCATTGCCATAGCAGAACAAAATTAGTATTAATTTAGGAACCGTACAAATGCAAGGAAGCCGCGATGCCCGTCAATGGGGCGCCGCGGCTTCGGCAAGGGGGCGG
>CAMWUZ010000090.1 GCA_947177595.1 uncultured Porphyromonadaceae bacterium
CAGCCAGTGGTTTGATATTCATAAGATATTGAATTTATTGGTTATTGTTAAATTGCTGTCTGTTTATGTGCATATTTCGTGCCAAAGCTGCTTCGGATGAAAAAAACTGCCAAATTGACAACGGGATGTCAGTTGCAACTGACATCGAATTCATGGTATAAAACAATCGAATCTTTCGCGGAGTTCACGCGAAATCATTCGGGGAGTGCCGACGCTATGGCTTCTCTGGAGTCTTCCATCAGTCTTGCCAGATTGTGTCCGTCGGCATCAGGGTGTATGGGCGTGTGAATAGTCAGTGTGATTGTCCCCGGACGTGGAAATTTTTTGAATCGGGGCATCACCTTGAAAGCTCCGTCAATGGTTAGCGGCACTACAGGTAGATTAAATTCCATGGCGAGCGCGTATGCTCCGCGCTTGAAAGCGCGCATCTTACCGTCCCAGGTTCTCGCTCCTTCGGGAAAAACCACCACTGACATTCCGCCGGCAAGCAAAGCCTCTGCGTTCTGCATGGTTGCTTTGACGCGTGTGGGGGATGAGTTGTCAACATACACCTGCTTGGCTTTTTCACAAGCATAACCGACAAGGGGTATTTTTCTCAACTCCTTTTTCATGAGCCAGCGGAAATTGTGCCCGAGCCATCCATAAACGGTGAATATGTCATACGCTCCCTGATGATTGGCAACAAAAACGTAAGATGTTTTCGGGTCGATATTCTCTTTGCCGCGCACCTTTACACGAACAAATGTGAGCGCACACATGATGCGGCTCCAGATACTCGGGGGATAGAATCCCGCCCAACGACCGGCGCCGAGCATAGAGCCGATAATTACTATTAGGGCTGTGAGTATGGTTGCCACCAGCATCAGTGGCAACATAATTACAATCTGATATATTCTGTAGAAAATCATGGGGCTATTCCTGCTCTGTTCCGGCAAACTCCATAAGATATGCCTTAATGAAACCATCCAGATCGCCGTCCATTACTCCGCCAACATCAGAGGTCTGATAACCTGTGCGGTGATCTTTGACACGACGGTCGTCAAACACATAGCTGCGAATCTGAGATCCCCATTCGATTTTCATCTTTCCGGCTTCTACTTTAGCCTGTTCCTGAAGTCGGTGCTGCAGCTCTTTGTCATAGAGGATAGATTTGAGCTGACGCATGGCATTCTCCTTGTTTTTAGGCTGGTCGCGGGTTTCGGTATTCTCGATTAGAATCTCCTCTTTCTCGCCGGTATAGGGGTCTGTGAACTGATATCTCAGACGCACACCCGATTCAACCTTATTGACGTTCTGACCGCCCGCACCACCGCTTCGGAACGTGTCCCATGATAATAATGCGGGATCGACTTTTACTTCAATGGTATCGTCAACAAGCGGAGTGACAAATACGGAAGCAAACGAGGTCATGCGCTTGCCCTGAGCGTTATATGGAGACACTCTCACGAGGCGGTGCACACCGTTTTCGCTTTTGAGGTAGCCGTAGGCGAAGTCACCCTCCACATTGATTGTGCAGGATTTTATGCCTGCCTCATCTCCTTCAAGCAGGTTTGCGACTGAAGTCTTGTAGCCATGTGCCTCACACCAGCGCATATACATACGCATGAGCATGGATGCCCAGTCCTGACTCTCTGTGCCGCCGGCGCCTGAGTTGATTTTCAATACCACTCCGAGCTTGTCTTCTTCGCGACGGAGCATATTGCGAAGCTCCAGCCGTTCGATTTTATCAATGGTAGAGGCATACATGGCGTCGAGTTCGCCCTCTTCCATTTCACCGTCCTTGACAAATTCCCAAGCGATCTGAAGCTCATCCACAGCGTCTTCGATCTCGGCATAGCCGTCAATCCACGCCTGGATGTCCTTGATTTTCTTCATCTGCGCCTGCGCTTCCTTTGGGTGCTCCCAAAAATCGGGCACATGAGTGCGCAGTTCTTCTTCTTCAACTTCTATTTTCTTGCTATCGATGTCAAAGATACCTCCTCAACGCGAGCTTGCGTTCAAAAGTCTCTTTTAGCTGCTCCTGTGTAATCATTGCTATTACCGGATATTGGTTTATAATATATTAATTAAGGTGTGACTTGAGTTTTTGATCAGTCACGATGCAAAAATAATTAAAAAATACGTGTCTGGCAATTGCTCTGACCCTCTCCGCGCGGTTTCATACATTTATTTTAACGCATCGGCATAGCGAGTTCCCGATTTTGTTTATAACTTTGCAGGCTGAAAAAGTATATATTATGAGATTTAAAGTACCGGTCATTATATTTATCGCATCTCTTGTCATGGGGCTGTGCTCGTGTAACAGCGGCGGTGAAGAGGATGTGATAATCACCGATTTGAGCGCATCCAATGTAGAGATAAAGAGCTTTTCCATGGTTTCTGAGTTTGGCTCTGTGTCTGATTCTGAAAAGGAGGATTCTCTTAGCTTTTCAGTTGATTTAAGGGCGGGCACTATCTTCAACGCGGATTCTCTTCCTATTGGCACTGTGCTCAGAAAGGGTAGAATCAGCATGGAGCTTCCAACAGTGAGCAAGGCGGAGATTGTTATGCACTATGACCGGTCAGACAAACAGGATGTAGTCGTTGATTATCTTACATCACCGTCAGATTCTGTTGATTTTGCAGCGGATAAACTGACAATAAGCATTGTGTCAAGCAATCAGACTGTACGCCGTGAATATACGGTGAAGATTAATATACATCAAACACAACCTGACAGTCTTTACTGGGACAGAACTCCCTATGCAACTATTCCGGGCAGTTCTTCATCTTTGGTGGCAAGTCGCACGGTATTGTTGAATGGAAAATATTATACGGTGACAGAACTGTCAGGTAGCGCTACTATGGCTTCCGGTGATAATCTGGCGGATATCGAGGATTGGCAGTGCGAAAGTATTACTTTGCCGTCTGGGGCTATTGTGACCAGTTTCGCGGCTACAGAGTCTGCTATGTTTATGATTGACTCTGATGATAAGTTGTTTACCTCGACTGATGGCAAGACATGGAGCGATACCGGTGAATCAATGTGCCATATATATGGAGGCTACGGCGAAACTCTTCTCGGAGTTAAAAATGACGGGGGTAAATATTTCCATGTGACATATCCCGCCTCAACTGAAACGGAAGTGACGGATGGATGTCCGGTCAGTGGTACAAGCGCCCTGATTATTTATGAGACAATGTGGAGTGATAAGGCTATGGCAGCATTTACTGGTGGTAAGGATGCTTCAGGTAATCTCTGCGGTTCAACGTGGGGATACGACGGTACTTCATGGGCAAGTCTCAGTATCGATAAAATTCCGGCTGCTGAAGGAGTGAGCGTTTGTCAGTATTATACAGTCTTGACTGATAGATTCTCTACTTTTACCACTCCGATGCTTTATGCTTTCGGCGGTAAGAATGCAAGCGGTTCCATAAGCAATAAGGTATATGTGTCAATAGATCGTGGAGTGCACTGGACTGAAGGCGCTGCAAACATTCAGCCAAATGAGTTCCTCCCGTTGATGTCAGGCGCGCAGGCTATTGTCTGCGACCGCACCATGTATGTGCCGTCGGCTGCAGTGACCGTGAGTCGTGCGATTAAGCCGATCACCTCATGGGAATGTCCGTATATCTATCTTATGGGCGGTGAGTTCTCCACCGGTAAGTTCAATGCCAATATCTACCGTGGTGTGATCAATTTTCTGGCATTTATTCCGATTCAGTAATCAGGTGTAAATTCGTGATACTCCGCAAACTAATCATTATTATGACTGCTGCAGTTTCTCTGATGTCTGCACGAGCGCAAGAAGCTCGATATAAGTGGGATGTCGGTGTGGCTGCCGGTATGAGCGGTTATATCGGTGATGCAAACAGCGGATTCCCTTTCCGTCACCCCGGAGCTGCGGCGGCTTTGCTCGGAAGATATAATTTCAACACTCGCATTGCGCTGCGTGCGCAACTTGGAATGCAGTCGATATCCGGAAACACAGCCGATATTGATAATGTGCTACCCGGCGGGATGCAATATGATTTTAAAACATCTGTGATTGATTTCGGTGTCAGGGGTGAATTTAACTTTTTCCCTTATGGCATCGGCGAAACATATAAGCGTCTTCGCAGATGCACTCCCTATGCCTCTCTTGGAATCGGTATGGCTGTCGGTGGCTCGAAAGGTGATCGCACGGTTGCGTTTGCAATTCCTATGGGTGTTGGCGTAAAGTATAAACTGAGTGAACGCGTTAATCTGGGGGCTGAATGGTCGTTCATCAAAACATTCAGCGACAGGATTGACAGTAAGGAACTGAGCGATTTATATCAGATTAAAAGTTCATTCATAAAGAATAATGACTGGTTGAGCACTCTCGCGGTTAGTGTCACCTATGAGTTTGGTGAGCGTTGCGTGGTGTGTAACCGCAAAGATTAAACAGAACCAGAGACATGACATCACTCCTTGATAAAATAGACCGCGGAAATGTGCCGGCTCATGTTGCTATCATCATGGATGGTAACGGTAGATGGGCTAAGCAGCGTTCGCTCGATCGCTCCGAAGGTCATGTTGAGGGAGTGAATACTGTGAGGCGAATCACTGAGGCGGCGTCAGAAGTAGGAGTGAAATATCTCACGCTTTATGCCTTCTCTACCGAAAATTGGAATCGGCCGCAGGATGAGGTGGATGCGCTCATGCATCTAATTGTCATTGCTATAGAGCGTGAAACTCCCGACCTGATTAAGAATAATGTGCGTCTCGCCATGATTGGCGATTTTGACCGTATGCCGGCAGAAGCGTTAAACCGTTTGCGCCGATGCATGGCGGATACTGCCCATTGTACCGGGCTTACGCTCAATCTCGCACTCAGCTACTCGGCAAGGTGGGAGATAACTGAAGCGGTCAGGGCAATCGCTACTGACGCAGTCAAGGGAAAAATTGCGCCCGCAGATATTAATTCGGAAACAGTTGACCGTTACCTCACTACATCCTCTATGCCGGATCCGGATCTTCTTATCCGAACAGGAGGGGACAAACGAGTCAGTAATTTCCTTCTGTGGCAGATTGCTTACTCAGAAATTTATATTACCGATATATTTTGGCCCGACTTCAGCAAGGAAGACTTTTTCCGCGCTATCCTCGAATATCAGTCAAGGGAGCGCCGCTTTGGTCTGACCTCGGAACAATTAACCAAGTGAACACAACATCATCAAATATTATGCGTTTTAAAATAGCTGTCATAATCGCCGCAATGTTCGCTGTGTGCGCAACTGCATCAGCGCAGACACCCGCCGACACAATCTATACCCCTCCGGTTATATATTCCGGAATGCCACCCACTTATGAGATAGCCGGTATTAATGTTGACGGTGCTGACAATTACGAAGATTTTGTTGTGATCGGTTATTCCGGTCTCAAGGTTGGAGAGCGAATTGAGATTCCGGGAGATGAAATCACTGCAGCCTCTAAGCGCTTGTGGCGGCAGGGGCTTTTCAGCAAGGTGCAGATCAGTGTGGATAAGATAGCAGGTGACAAGGCATGGCTCACTATCAACCTCCGTGAGCAGCCTCAGATTTCGGCAATCAACTACAATGGCGTCAAAAAAAGCGAAAGAGAAGAGCTGCAGGAAAAACTGCAACTTTTGGTCGGCAACCAGATTACGCAGAATATTGTTAATCGTGCTCAGCTGATTATCAAAAACTATTTTAAGGAAAAGGGATTCGGCAATGCTGATGTTGTGATTGCGCTGCACGAAGACCTTTCGGAGCCTAATAAAATGATTGTTGACATCAATATAGACAAGCATGACAAGGTTAAGGTGCACAAAATCTATATTGACGGCAATGAGGTGCTCACCGATAAGAAAATCAAGCGCACCATCAAGAAAACCAATGAGAGCGGTGACATCATGAATCTTTTCCGACAGAGAAAATTTGTGGAAAATGATTATAAGGACGACTTGAAGCGAATCATTGAAAAATACAACGAACTCGGTTACAGGGATGCCAAGATTGTCAGTGACAGCGTTGTGCCCTTTAATGAGAAAAGCGTTGATGTTTATATCGATGTGGAAGAGGGTAAGAAATACTATATCAATGACATCTCATGGGTAGGTAACACCCTGTATGATACCAATTTCCTCAATAGGGTGCTTGAAATCAAGCCGGGAGATGTTTACAACCAGAAGCTCCTTGAAAAGAGAACCTCTACCGACGATGATGCTGTGTCAAACCTCTATCTCAATAACGGTTACCTCTTCTATAACCTTGTGCCTATAGAAAAGAATGTGCAGGGCAACTCTATCGATTTGGAACTCAGAATGGAAGAAGGTCCGCAGGCTCGTATTAATAATGTGATTATACAAGGTAATGACCGTTTATATGAGAAGGTTATTCGTCGTGAATTATATATCCGTCCGGGTGAACTCTTCAGAAAAGATGACCTTGTGCGTTCGCTCCGTGAAATTGCGAATACCGGTCACTTCAACCCCGAAAATCTTAATCCGGATGTGAGACCGGACGCTGAAAACGGTACTGTTGATATTGTCCTCCCGCTTGAATCTAAGGCAAATGACCAGATTGAGTTCTCACTCGGGTGGGGTCAGACTGGTGTTATAGGTAAGAT
>CAMWUZ010000091.1 GCA_947177595.1 uncultured Porphyromonadaceae bacterium
GCTATATTCACAGCATCAATGCTCACATCCATTCCAAGCAGAGAGGTCAGTTCTTTCTCCGCCTTAATGCGGATGGAATTCTGAACCGAGGGTATTGAAAAAGCCACATACAGCGATGCCGGCACAAATACCGCCAATAATAGCGATACCACAAGTAAAGCTCTGAATGACTTATATACCCATTTCATATCTCTACTTTTTCCTTATCAACATGGATCCACATCATAATATATCACTGCGGAGCGGATGCCGGATAGAGCTGTCTCGTGAAATTCTATCAATACTTTACGCAGTATCTCCCTCACTTTTTTCATAGAAGCCTCCACCTCAATCTTCAGCATGATTTTTCGGATGTAAAGTGACTGAATCCTACTCACTGCAGGTGTCTGAGGTCCAAGTACCCGGTTTCCGAACAGAGTGCGTAGCCGCTGCATATATGCCGCCGCGATATCATCCGCCGTGCGGCTGTCGCGGTGCTTTATGTAAATATGGATGATTCTGGTAAACGGAGGATAAGAGTGAGCTTTTCGCTCCTCAATCTCATAATTGAAGAAACCGGTGTAATCGTGATTGCATATATAAGAGTAAACAGGATGTGAGGGTTGTGCTGTCTGTACACTCACCTTAGCTTCATTTGCCCCTCCCCTTCTACCGGCTCTGCCGGCAACCTGCGAGATTGTATTGAACGCCCGCTCGGCGCTTCGGAAATCAGGTGAATTGACCAGTGCGTCGGAATTAAGCACCACTACCGCGCCCACTCCACCGAAATCAAGACCCTTTGTCACCATCTGCGTGCCTACAAGAAGCCGTGATTTGCCGCTTGAGAAGTCATCAATTATCCCCGCATGACCATCTTTAGCACGGGTTGAATCAAGATCCATTCGCGCGACACTGACATCATTCCACTCAGCTTCAATCTCTTCTTCCACTCTCTCCGTGCCATATCCCACAACTTTCACAGCCGGTTCCTTGCACGCAGGACAAGTAACATGAATGGGATATCTTGAACCACAATAATGGCATACCAAAGCATCTAAACTCTTATGATACGTGAGAGCCACATCACACCGTTCGCATCGCGGAGTATATCCGCAACGGGAGCATACCGCCACCGGTGCGAAACCTCTACGGTTGATGAATACTATGCCCTGCTCTCCCCTTTTCAGTGCCGATGTAATATTGTCCCGGCTGCTCTGTGCTATCGCACCGCTCATCAGCCCTCTCTGACGCTGACGGATTGTATCTACAATCTCTACCTTAGGCAGAACTGCATCTCCAAAACGCTCGGCAAGTGATACCAATCCATATTTTCCCGATGTAGCTTTATAATATGTATCTACCGCCGGAGTGGCACTCCCGAGAAGCACCTTCGCACCATGCATCCGCGCCAACACCATAGCAGCGTCACGGGCATTATATCTTGGAGCAGGTTCAGACTGTTTATAAGAGCTATCATGCTCTTCATCCACAATCACCAGACCGAGATTGTCAAATGGTAGAAATATTGATGACCTGGCACCGATTATCACACAAGGGTCCGTTTCATTCAGCAGTTTTTTCCATATATCCACCCGTTCGTTATCGGAAAACTTGGAGTGATACACCACCACCTTGTCTCCGAAAATCTTCTGTATTCTGGCTGTAAGTTGTGTTGTCAGTGCTATCTCAGGCACAAGATAAAGCACCTGTCTGCCTTGATTCAGCACAAAATCAATGAGATGGGTATAAATCTCAGTCTTGCCGCTGGATGTCACTCCATGAAGCAGAGTCACATCATTGTCCATCCACGATTTGTGAATTTCATCCAGAGCTATTGACTGCGCTTCACTCAACCGGGGAGGATCCACCACCGGCAGACCGTTATATTTAAACCGGTTTATCTCCTTAAAGTATTGTTCTATTATTCCCCGTTGTGCAAGAGCCGAAATAATTGCCGGAGAAACCTCTGCCCGCTCACGCAGAGCTGAAACCGTGACATCTTTAGCTTCTCCACGGTTAAATCCTGTCATCTCAACCAATGCCAGGAGAGCTTTTTCCTGCTTTGGCGCTCCATGCACTGTCTCAAACATCAGATGAAGCTGCTCTTTGTCGCCGGGTGTGCAATTCAGCCTAACACATCTGATGCGCTTGGGCACATATCTCTCAACCAGTTTTTCAGATATAATCACCGCACCTTTAGAAAGCAACGGACCTACTGAAACTCCAACACCTTTCAGTCCCGTCATCTTTTCTATCTCACCAACTGAAACCGGCTTTGCCGCATGATCGAGAGCCTGAACTATCATTGATTCCCTTTCGGTGAGCACCTCCTCGGGAGCCTCGCGATAGTCCGGTGCCAGCTCTATAAATGTCTCACTCTCTATCTTGAGCCCGGCAGGTACAGCAGCCTTATATACATCTCCCACCCCACAGAGATAATATTCTGCCACCCATTCCCAAAACTGCATTTGCGGGCGTTTCACTATCGGAGCACCGCCATCAAGAAGCAGCCCTATCTCCTTCACTTCAAAAGAACCCGGAGCTATATCGGTGAGGTTTCTGACTATACCGGTGTAATATTTTTTTCTGCCGAAAGGTACTACAACTCTTGACCCGGCACGCACCTGTGCGCCCATGTCAAACGGCACTGAGTAAGTAAATGTGCCCTGGAGTGGCAGTGGGAGGATAACCTCCGCATATCGCATCATTCCGCCGCTCTCACTTTTTATTCAGCCCGAGGGCGAAATATCTCCATAGAGGCGCTACCATAAGCGCCTGTTTCATCACATCTTCACGAAGAATTTCAAGAAGCTCATCCTCTGTAAGTATTTTCACCGTTATATCTTCGTTAGCATCAAGATGCTGCGCGGAAGTACGGGTGACACCACGCGCAATATAGCAATATGTGAGATTGTTTGTTACACTCGGGTTGCCACTCAACACCATTCCGAGCTCCCATTCTCCACCGGTATAGCCGGTTTCTTCCTCCAGTTCACGGCGGGCGGCAGCTTCCGGTTCCTCTCCTTCCTCAACCACACCGGCACAAAGTTCTATACCCATTTCACCCAAACCGTGACGATACTGCTCAACCATCACATAATCACCTTCAGGTGTACGGGCTATTACATTTATCCATGCCGGATATTCCAGAATATAAAACTCCGGATTCACTCTTCCGTCAGGCAGTTGCACGGTATCGCGCCTTGCAGTGAGCCACGGTCGGCGGAAAAGATACTCGCTTGAGAGGGTTTTCCACTTTTTTGAGTTGTCGGGAACGTATTTCATTGTACAGCGAAAGTAATCCGGAACATTAAGGAAAAATCAGACTCTATGGAGAGGATCCAGTGCATCTGTTATCTTGGCAAAAATATCATCTATCTCTCCTGAGCCCGGAATTGCATGATATTTCCCTTCTTTAAGGTAGAAATCGCGTAACGGTTTAGTCTGGTTATGATATACTTTCAGACGGTTGGCAATAGTTTCAGGAGTATCATCGGCACGTCCGGTTGCCTTACCGCGCTGAATCATTCGCTCCATAAGTTCATCGTCATCCACTTCAAGACCCACAACCGCATCCACTTTCTCACCCCGCATGGCAAGCATTTCGTTGAGCGCTTCAGCCTGAGGAATAGTGCGGGGGAATCCGTCAAAAATCACCCCTTTTTCGGTTACCGGATTGCTGTCAAGTTCATGCTTGAGTATCTCAAGCATAAGGTTATCAGGTATAAGGTGACCCTTGGAGATATATTCCGATGCAATTTTACCGAGCGGAGTATCATTCTTGATGTGCTCACGCAATACCTCTCCCGTGGAGATATGATGGATACCATATCGATCTATCAGTTTTTCGCTCTGAGTGCCCTTACCGCTGCCCGGAGCACCGAATACTACTATATTGAACATAATATCAGGTAATTAATCCACTAAAACTTAATCATTATCAACAACCCATATATCTTTAAGATTACGGGCAAGTCCATCTATATCCAGCCCATAGCCTATGATAAATGCGGGGGGAATATTAAAGCCTATATAATCTGGATGAATGTCTGCCTTGCATACTTCCGGTTTATGCAGAAGTGTTGCCACCTTAAGTGAAGCAGGATTCTTTGCTTCAAGATCGGCAAGGAGTTTCACCATAGTGCGACCGGTATCGATAATATCCTCGATTACAATCACATCGCGACCGGCTATATCTTCTGTCAGCCCGGTTATCTCCTTCACCGCGCCCGTAGAGGAGGTGCCGCTGTAGCTTTTAAGCCTGATAAATGTAATCTCGGCATCAATTGTCAGGTTGCGGAAAATATCAGCCGCAAAAGGGAAAGCGCCGTTTAACACACACACCAAAAGAGGCACTTTTCCCTCGTATTCACGGGAAATCTCCGCTGCTATTTCAGCAATACGTTGCTGAATTTCATCCGCCGGGATAAACGGCTTGAATTTTAGCCCTTTATATGAAACCTGAGTCATCTGATTCAATTTAACGAAAAAACAGCGAGAACCATTTGGTTCACTGATTGATGCAAAATTACTAAAAAATAGATGCAGGCTTAAAAGAATTATAATTTTTTAAACTCCCGCGCGTCAATATTCCGATTTTTAGTATTTTTGCGCATCTTAAAAAACAGCACATAGTTTTCATACCATATGAAGATTTTCAATACGGAAGAAATCAGAGCAATCGACCGCCGCACGATGGAGATTGAAGGCATCACCTCCCTTGAGCTGATAGGTCGGGTCGCTCATGGTGTCGCTTCAGAAATTGTAGCGCGATGGAGTCCCAATCGCCCTGTGATTGTATATGCCGGTCCGGGCAACAACGGCGCTGACGCCCTTGCAGTTGCACTTATTCTCGCCGACCATGGCTTCCGACCTTCCGTGTATCTTCTGAATATCGGTGGAAACCGTCTGAGCCGTGATTGCCGCGATTGCCGCGACAAACTTCGCGCGGATGCTCCGGGGATTGATTTCACTGAAGTTACAGGCAGGTTCTCTTTGCCCGAAATGAATTCAAACACCCTGATAATAGACGGACTGTTCGGCAGCGGACTGAAAGGACAGCTCACTGGCGGATTCATGATGCTGGTAAGAGCGATAAACGACAGCGGCGCCACTGTGGTATCAATAGATGTTCCCTCCGGAATGAGCGGTGACCTCTGTGCTGACAATGTCAACCGGAATATCATTCACGCGAACCTCACACTCGCAGTGCAGTTTCCACGTCCAGCATTCTTCATGAAAGAGAACGAGGAATTAATCGGCGAGTGGAAAACCTTGGACATAGGGCTCAATGCCGAAGCCATACGCTCTACTCCTACCGGATTTCATTTCGTTGAGGCAAATGAAGTAAAGTCACTTCTCCGCCCCAGAAAGCAGTTCTCGTCAAAGGCTGATTATGGTTCCGCACTCCTTATAGCCGGAAGCTATGGCATGATGGGGGCGGCAGTTCTCGCCGCACGTGGTGCGCTTAGAGCCGGAGTAGGTAAGCTCACCGTACATTCTCCTCAGTGCGGCTACGAAATATTGCAAAGCAGTGTGCCGGAAGCTATGTTCGAGGCTGATACCGACAAAAACAAACTGGTGATAGGCAACATGAAGCCGACACACGATTATAGCGCGATCGGAATCGGTTGCGGAATCGGGACGCATGAAATCACTGAAAACGCGCTGGAACAACTCCTCCAGCTAAGATTAAGAACGAAACCGGTCGTGCTCGATGCCGATGCGCTAAACTGCATAGCCCGTCGCCCGACTTTGATAAACGATATCCCGGTGCTGTCAGTTCTCACGCCTCATGCGGAAGAGTTTGACAGGATTTTCGGCAATCACACCACCGACGAAGCCCGTCTGCTCAAAGCGATTGAAGTTGCATTCATTCACAAAATCATTATCCTGCTGAAGGGGCGTTACACAGCTCTGGTGTATTGCGACCACAGGGTTTATTTCAACCCTACCGGTTGTCCTGCTATGGCAACACCCGGAAGCGGTGATGTGCTCACCGGTGTAATCACATCGCTTATGGCGCAGGGATACAAACCCGAAGTCAGTGCCCTTTTAGGTGCATATATCCATGGGCTTGCGGGAGAAATAGCGCAGGAAGCGCAGGGTGATTACGGTGTGACTGCGGGTGACATCGCAGCAAATATCGGTGTTGCCATTAAAAATCTTTTAAGATAACTATGCTTATGAAAAAGCTCTTGCTCATATTTGCCTTATTTGCCGGAATTGTCGGCTCAGCACAGACCACACAGAAGCTCACAGCGTCAAAAATGAATGAGTATGGTCTGATATACAATCTACCTTTAACAGCTATAGATGTTACTGTTGAAGCGCAGAGAACAGTAAAAACTCCGGGAGAATTCCGCCTGTATTCCAAAAAGTATCTCAATATTGACCCGATAATGGATGCAAGCGAGGAGTGGAGTGTAAAGAGCGTTCAGCTTTCTCCCCGTGGTATAGCGAACCAGCAGGAAGGATACCTGGTACAGCTCAAAAACGGCAGCGTGACCTTTATGATGCTTGACAATAACGGCTGCCCGTTGTCTGTCAATGCCGCTGGCTCGTATACACATCTGACGCTGCCGACGACTAGTCGAGTGTAGATCTCGG
>CAMWUZ010000092.1 GCA_947177595.1 uncultured Porphyromonadaceae bacterium
ATTATAGCGGTCATAATCCTCTCTTCCAAAACCCGAAGTGCCGTTAAGGGGTCCCATGGGACGGATTTCTTGACCGGCAAGCCGAACCGGCACGAAATTTGCATGTTTTACGGCGTTGTACTTACCATTCCACCATGTGACATAGTAATCATTGTCGGTAGATCCTTCCAGGATATTCCCGCTATCATCCAGCTTTAGGTTGTAGTTACAGATTAATGGCCATGGTAACCGGTGGGATTGCTCCATCGTGAGGTTTCCGTAATACCAGTAACCTTCTGTGACCGAATGCCGACCCCATTCAGACGTAAGTTCTTCGTTATCAAAAATCCAGCGGTAGCTATATTTACCGGGAAGCACTGCCGGATTGACAAACGAAGCCGGAAATGGGAGATGAAGTGTGCGCAGTAGTGCGTCTTTACGTCCCCAGTTGTAATAGGGTGCATATCCGGAGTGTGTAGCCATGTAGTGCTCCTGTGAAATGCGGTATTTATTTTTTGTCGTGAATTTTCCGGGCTCTTCAGTCAGCTTGTCAGGAAGCTTATTCCTGTCGGTCGGTTGTATGACCGCCTTTCCTCGCGTCTGCACCGGTCGCCAGTATATTGTGCGTCGTGGTCCGCTCTCCAGATCTTCGGGATGTACCCATCCGAGGTTTATCTGCATGAAATCATATGTTTCTCCGATGTTATTGGGTATCCTGATAGTACCTTTCGACATATTTTCAAGGACAAGAGTGGGATCATACGGATCATAGTCAGTAGTCCATATATGCCAACTCCACATAATATTACCGACATCGTCGCGTATGCATACCGTAGTATTTCCTTGTCCGATATAAGCGGAATCTACATATATAGTGAGGTAGTCATCAGAAAGGTGAACAAGCTGAACAGCATGGTTGATGTTTGTGGCGATGATAGCGGCATCCTTTATGGGTGCTGTGTTTTTGAGATATGGTTGGGTTATACGCACACCATCGAGATGAGTCATAAACGGATATTTGCCGGTATTGTTCATAATTCCGTTCCACGCCTGAGAGTTGACAGCACCGTTCTTGATGCCGTTTCCATAAACGAGGGGTATGTTGAAGTAGCCGGGGTTGTTGACTATATAGCTGTTTGCCGTAGAAACGGTTTCATTCGGTCGGTTAGCCCACATACCGGCGAGGTTTACAGGATTTTCTACAGAGCCAATTAACTTGGCATTGCGCAGTGCCGCGGTATGCGGATTGGTGCGCAACGCGTCCTGAGGACCAACTACAACGTGTCCATGACATACAAGGTCTTCAAGTTGCTCTTCAAAGTATGTGACGAAGGCGTTGACATCAGAACCGTATGCGCTGTAATCATATTCAGACGGGCGGTAATCTTTCTTAGGATCGTCGCGATCGTAGTAAACGTTTACCCAGTCGGGACGCTCCACTTCCATGCCGTCACGGTCGTAGAACGCGGGTACCCATGGAACTGGTACAATCTTGCGTATGTTGCCGGATTTGTCGTAATATTTGGCGTAGCTGACAACAGTTTTGTCATCAAAACCTCCCTGATACGGATACAGACCGCCTTCTTTAACGAGCTTAAGGACGTATTCAACATCGTATGTGGTAATTACATAGGTATATATAACACCTTGTTCCCACTCTCTCTGTTTGCCTTCTTTGTCTTCTCCTCCGATTTTACCGCGCATGATAATCTGCTCTTCTCCGTCCCAGAACTCAGCTTCGATATATGCGGTCTCGGGAAGTTTCTGAGGCAGGAGCATGAACATACGATCAGGATCTGTCACGCACCAGTATTCCTCTCCTGCTTCCTGGCTGAATTCCGACAGGATCGGTTCGCGATCTTCAGGATAGAGATCCACTCCTTTGTCTTTAAGCTCATAAACGGAATTGGCATCTCCGAGCGGTGTCCAAGTACCTTTTTCAATCTCTTGTCCCGGTGCCGCTCCACCGTTTATGTTGGGGTTTGAAAAATCATCGTAGTCGGTGAGGTCGTATGGTTTAATGGAGTATTTATATCTTCCTTCCCCGTATATGCCGCCGATAGTGATTCTTGTGAGCTTGCCTGCCATATTCTGGTCATCTACAAGAAATCTCACTCCGGAAAGAATATGGTCGAACCGCAGAGGCACTGTGCGTCGGAAGTTTGCGGGTGCATCTATCGTAATTCCACCGAGGTCAATCTGATCATCAACGTCTTTGGCTACAAGGTATTCAAATTGTGGTGTGCCGTCCTCATCGTCATCAGTAACTGTAAGTCCCGGAGTCTGAAAAGGTGCGTATGCATAGAATCTGAGGTGGTTGAAATCATCAGTCCATACATTCCAGTAGTAGTTGTTTTCAGTAGTTTTCCATCTGTTGCCTTCACGTATGACGAGTTCATTGTCAATAGCCCTGTACTGATGCGGCTTGAAAGAGAATGCATCTTCAAAGCAGATAGCCGACACTCCTATCTTGGAATAGAGGTCGGCAACATTTTCTTTATCTGCAATGGTCGAGCGGCTATCTGCGTATCGCGCCTGTGCTCCCAGACCGCGAAGCTCATTTATCGCCTTGTCAGAAAACTCAGTAGCCATCACTTTCAGCCTGCCGTATCTCTCGGATGTACTTTGCACATCAAGGGGTAGGCTATAGGTGCCCGGAATGGGATATCTTATTACTCCTTTGTCCGCATTGTCGGGGTCAACATACTCAGGGTTATAAGGGGCTCGGGTAGTTATCGCGGGTTCATATACGGTATCCTTTTTTATGATGAGTTTCGGATACGGGATATTGTCTTTGTCAAGAGTAGCGAGCTCACTCCAATCCTCATCGTTGATATCCCCCGCACGTGAAAGCCCTTGCCAGGTATTGATTTCATTCCGAACCAGGAATTGCACGTCGTCTGTTTCTTCCAGCTTCTCAGTGTCTGGCAAAATATTTTCATCGCGGCAAGAAGCGAGCAAAACAGCAAGTGCTGCAATAAGAAAAAGTTTTATTTGATGAACATGAAATGTCATACGTAATCGGTGTTGTTGTCTTATAGAGTACAAAGTTAACGATAATTTTAATAGAATATTATTTTTTGAGTGTAAAAAAGACTCTAAAGGCTTTAAAGTCATTAATGTTGGAGTAAAAAACGGGAGGATGTGTCATCGCGACACATCCTCCCGGGGTATTAAGGGGGGGATGGGATGTTTATGGGATAATGTTCTGAATCGGAGTCATGATGAATGTGAACGAGTAGTCACCATAGGGCATGAGGTATTTCTGCATAGGGATAGCTCCCCAACTGTCGATACATCCGAGTCCCATCTGCTGCTTGTCAATAAGCAGGTTGGTGAAAGGCGCTTTTTCCACTTCCTGACTGTGACCCTGATTCTTTGCCTGTCCTTCGTCAAGACTCTCGACTGTATAGTTGAGCGCTGATGCCGAGAACGGTTGTTCTGAGATGATTTCCAGTCCTTTACCGGCATGATTTATCTGCTGCCAGAAACGGATGTCAGTTTTGTTGCCGTTTTCCTGAGGACGGATGTAGGGATAGAACTGCTCTGCCACAGTCTGGGAATATATGCCGAGGTCGGCAGCCTGAATACGATCGACATAGTTCTCGTTCGGTCCTCTTCCGTAGTAGCGTATCCGGTCAAAGCTCTCAGGCATACGCATCTGCATACCGAAACGGAACATTGGAGACACTTTAGCGTTCTTGTCGGCAGTGAGAGTTTCGGTCACTTTCACAGCACCCGCATTGTTGATGAGGTATGTGAGTGTGAGTGATGCGCTTACTGCGGGCACGTCATATACCGCCGTTACAAGTACCAGTCCGTCGGTTTTCTTGGCATCAAGATTCTTGAGTTTGAATTCCGGATTTTTCCAAGCGGCATATTTGAGCTGGAGATTAGCACCGTAGTCGTTGTCGGTAGGAGCTCGCCAGAAATTAGGCACAAGCTGCTCTCCTTCTGCAATCATATCGGTGCCATTCACCTCATATTTGCTCATGAAGCCGTTTGCACGGCTGAACTCAATATCCACGCCGGGGGCTGATATAATGAGGTAATTGCTCTGATTGTCAATGATTGCCGGTTCAATAATAGGAGTGTTTGTCTTAGTGACGTTTGCGATGCTCATATCTGAGGCGGGCGCATCGGTAAGGGCAATCTGTGTGCGGGCGATTTCAGTGCCCGGCTCAAGTATGCCGTCTGCGTTTTTGAGTGTATAGGCAATGTTGAGCAGATATTCTCCCTGTGGTTCGAGTGTGCCGTAATCAATAGTGACGGTTGTTGATTTCTGCGGTTCCGCATTGAAGTTGTCAACTGTACCGGTGCGCACTTTTTTGCCGTTGTGGAGAAGATCCCATGTGAGGGTATAGTTTGAAAGGTCGGTGAAGAAATTTTCATTGTAGATGCTGAAAAGTCCTTTTGCTGCATCTACCGGAGTGGTGTGAATGCTCTGAAGCACTCTGCCAACTTCGTACATATGCGGGTTGGGTACACGATCCGGGCTGATGAGTCCGTTGTCGCAGAAGTTGATGTCGGAAGCATCGAAGCGGTTGAAATCACCTCCGTAGCCATATATTTCCACGCCGTTTTTGCCTTTCCAGCGGGGTGACTGATCTACAAAATCCCAGATAAATCCTCCCTGAAGGTTCGGATATTTGCGGAAGAGATCCCAGTATTCCTTGAATCCGCCTTCCGAGTTGCCCATGGCGTGAGCATACTCGCACTGAATCATCGGTTTCTTGACATCTGTGCGCTTGCCGTATTTCTCAACATCTTCATAGCCAATGTACATGGGGCAATAGATGTCAGTGTGATCGGCATAGCCGCAACGTTCATACTGCACCGCGCGGCTGGGGTCTTCCGCTTTAACCCAGTTATACGCGTCAACAAAGTTCTGACCGTCGCCGCCTTCGTTGCCAAGTGACCAGAAGATGATGCTCGGATGATTGAAGTTACGCTGCACATTGCGCTGGTTTCTTTCAAGGTGTGTCTGCTTATAGAGGGGTACTTTTGCAAGTGTCTTTTCTCCATAACCCATTCCATGGCTTTCGAGGTTGGCTTCGGCAACCACATATATGCCGTATTTGTCGCAAAGGTCATACCACAGGTTGTCGTCGGGATAGTGACAGGTGCGCACAGCATTGATATTGAATTTCTTCATCAGCTCTATGTCCTGGATCATGCGCTCAGGCGACACAACATAGCCTCCGTCCGGGTCAAGCTCGTGGCGGTCTGCACCTTTGAACAGTACAGGCTGACCGTTGACAAGAATCTGGTCACCTTTGAACTCTATTTTGCGGAAACCGACATTGACGGGAATGGTCTCGTCGCTGCCTTTGAGCGAGGCGTAGAGGGTATATAGATTAGGAGTCTCTGCTGTCCATTTTTCAGGATTGGTGACATTTAGCACGGTTTTGCCTGAGCCTTTGATGCTTCCTGATACAACTTCCTTACCCTGAGCGTCCACAAGTGTCAGTTCTGTAGTGCCTGAGCCTTTTAGTTTGACATTGATGCTCAGAGTCGCGTCCTTATAGTCGGCATCCAGATCGGGAACAACACGTATGTCCTCGATACGGTTTTTCTCTCGTGCATAGAGGTAGCAGTCACGACCGACACCGCTGTAGCGGAAAAAGTCCTGGTCTTCAAAATATGTGCCGTCGTTCCAACGGAAAACCTGGAAAGCGATAAGGTTTTCTTTGCCGGGAACCAGGTATGGAGTGAGATCGAATTCCTGCTCCAGCTTGCTGTCTTCTCCATAGCCGACGAATTTGCCGTTGACCCAGAGATACATATTGGAGGTCACCGAACCGAAGTGGGCAATAATGTCCTTGCCTTTCCAGTCGGCAGGAATGGTAAATGTGCGGCGGTATGAGCCAACGTGGTTGTTTTCAGTAGGCACATACGGAGGATTGTTTTTATAGTCGTTGCGCCACGCATAGCCGATATTCACATAGATTGGGTCGCCATAGCCGTTGAGCTCCCATACCGCAGGTACGTTCAGTTCATTCCAGCCCTTGTCATTGAAATCTGTGCGGAAAAAGTCGGTGGGTTTGCTGGTCTGGTCCTTGACCCAGTTGAATTTCCACGGACCGTTCATGCTCATGAAGTTGGAGCTGTTTTCTTTCACGGCGGCTTTTGCCGCGTCGCTGTTTTCATAGGCAAAGTAAGCTGAATGCATCGGCTGACGGTTAACGCTGTTGACCAACGGATCCTGCCACTCTTTGAATGTCTGCGCTGAGGCTCCGGCAACCACCGACACCGCAGCGAGTGCTGCAAGAAGTTTCTTCATATTAATGGTATGATTTATTGGTAATAATACGCAAAAATAGAGATTATTATTGATTTACCATGACTAATCGAAACTTAACTTGCGCATGAGTGATATTTTTTTGTCAAACCGGCTCTCAGAGGCTGAAAAGCTCGTTAACGGTTTTACCGAAATATGCCGAGAGCTTTAGTGCCAATTCCGTGCTTGGCACGAATTTGTTGTTTTCAATAGCGAATATGGTCTGCCGGCTCACTCCTATCGCTTTGGCAAGCTCTTCCTGGGTGATTCTCCTGATGGCGCGTTCAATTCTGATCGTA
>CAMWUZ010000093.1 GCA_947177595.1 uncultured Porphyromonadaceae bacterium
TCTTGAAACCAAAAACAAGAAAAAATGACAGACTTGAGAGCACCATGGTGGATTGTGGCTATAATTATCCTTTTCATTCTCCCGGCAGGGCAGTTTCCGGTGCTTCTCGCCAATTGCCCGCCTGAGCCGCCCGTTTTGCGCACGATGGTGTGGATATATCCCTTTTATGTTGCCGTTGCCGCATATCTTGCTTACCTTTGCTATCCGCGCCGCCAACTTATGACCTGGATACTCCTTGCGTTGATGGCAATGACCCATGTGGCGATGTGGATGCTTGTGTTTGCTCACCAAAATATCTGAAATGAAAAAAATACTCATAATAAACGGACCGAATCTCAATCTGCTCGGCACCCGTGAACCGGGAATTTACGGCAGCGAGACCATGGCGGATGTCATCGACAGCCTACGCTTCCGCTTCACCGGCTGCAATATTGAATATTTCCAGAGCAATCATGAAGGGGAGATAATTGACCGTCTCCACTCTGCCGACAAGGAAGATTTTATTGGAGTTGTGCTCAACGCAGGCGCTTATACCCACACATCCCTTGCCATTGCCGATGCTATCGCCGCCATATCTCTTCCTGTTGTGGAAGTGCACATCTCTAATATCTCGGCAAGAGAATCCATCCGTCACACCTCCCTCATCACTCCGGTGTGCAAGGGCATTATAGCCGGATTCGGAACCGACAGTTACCGTCTTGGAGTGGAAGCATTGCTATGAGCCGTACCAAAGTAATGGCTACTATAGCCGATACCAGAGCTTCGCGCGAATTTATAGCGGCTCTCCATGCGGCTTCGATGGAAGGCATCCGCATCAACTCAGCCCATGTGGAGCCGCAGGCGATACGTGAAATCATCACCACAGTACGCAGCGTCAGTCCGGAAATAAAGATACTGATGGATACCAAAGGCCCCGAGATGCGGACAACCGCTATTGCCGCGGATAAGGAATTTATTCTTTTCAGTGAAGGTCAGAGAGTATATGTGGCTGGAGGCGACGGTATTACCGACGGCTCTGAGATTTTTGTAAACGTGATGCGGCTCGGTGAATTCCTGAAACCGGGCAACCGCCTGATGATAGATGATGGAGAGATAATTCTGGAGGTAAAAGAGATCGGAGACTCTCATTCAATCATTTGTGAAGTTATAAAAGGCGGAGAATTGGGATCTAAAAAAAGCGTATCCGCCGGTGAGGATGCCGCTCTGCCACCTCTCCCCGCCGTTTCTGAGAAAGATATGCTGAATATCGCCGCAGCACTTGAAGTAGGTATTGACATGATAGCTCACTCCTTCGTGAGGAGCGCAGAAGATGTCAGGGAGCTCCGGAGTCTGCTTCAGGATACCGGAACTAAGCTCTACTCGAAGATTGAGTGTCGCGAGGCGCTCGCCAATCTGGAAGGGATAGCCGATGCCTCTGACGGACTGCTTGTGGCGCGAGGCGATCTCGGAGCGCAGATTCCTGTTGAGAAAGTTCCTGCGGTGCAGATGAAAGTCATGGATCTTTGCAGACGTATAGGCAAACCGGTAATCGTCGCTACTCAGATTCTCAATTCAATGATGCACTCGCCGGTGCCAACCAGAGCGGAAGTGGGTGATATAGCGTTAGGCACTTTGCTGGGTGCCGAGTGGTTGCTTCTCACCGGAGAAACCGCAAAAGGTGACTATCCCGAAGAGTGTGTCAGAGTCATGGCGGCTACTATCAGGGAAACCGAAGAATATCTTGACTCATGCAAAGAGAGATAGACGAATACATCACAGCCCATACATCTCCTGAGCCCGGGTATCTCAAGGAGCTTTACCGGCACACATGGCTGCACCGGTTATATCCTCAGATGTGTTCTGGGCATGTTCAGGGGCGGATACTGAAAATGCTCACTGCGATGGTTAATCCCCGCTACGTCCTTGAGCTGGGTACCTTTACCGGATATTCGGCTCTTTGTATAGCCGAGGCTTTGCAACCCGGAGCGGAAATTCACACTATAGAAATTGATGACGAGAGCGCAGACTCGCTGATAGAACTCTTCAAGAACAGCCCCGGAGGAGAAAAAATCACCCTCCATGTGGGAGACGCGCTTGAGATTATACCGGAATTGAACTATTGTTGGGACATGGTTTACATAGATGCAAACAAGCGTCATTATTGCGAATACCTCGATGAGATTCTTCCCCGGCTTAAAACAGGTGGATTTATTATTGCAGACAATACCTTATGGGGAGGAAAGATTACCGAAGGAGCGAGAGATGCCCAGTCGGTTGGGATAGCGCGCTTCAATGACCTGGTGGCAAATCATCCTCAACTCGAGGTAGTTATCTTACCACTGCGCGACGGTCTAACTCTCCTGCGCAAAACCGATTGAATCCATACTCATCTGCATACGGATCCGGCGGTGCCATGTATTCCCGGTTTGTACCACCATCCTTAAAGACCCGTCCACAGCATAAAATCTTTTGTTTATTTAATATTTTAATTATTTCCCTGCCATTGCATCATACAATCATATCCCTTAAAGACCTTAAAGCCCTTATCCCCCCGATCCGATTAAATTGCAATAATAATCTCATAAAATCTCCTCATTTTTTTTTGATATTCTAATAATTTCACATATCTTTGCAGCATAACATATTTAATTTAATAAACTTATAATTGTACCGGAATGAAAAAATTCCTTGCCATTCTCGGACTTGCGCTTTCGGCGATTGTGCTGTCCAACAACGTGTTTGCCAACAATTTGATTGTTGACACTGTTTCTGTTCCCCAACGCCATATTAAGGCTTATAACACTACTGATACTCTTACCACCAACACTATATGGTATTTCATTTTCGACTTGGATAACCATACAGCGACACTGACTTATCCTCGCACAGATTTTAATAACATTAATGAACCGTTTTCAACGAGTTATGATTTTGGCTTCGTTGGTCTGGAAGGTATTTGGAATCAGAATATGTACAATTGCTGGAGCGAGGTAATAGAGAAAAAAGCTCCGGGCAGTAATGATCTGTTCTATACAGCTCTTAGAATCCCTGAAAAAGTAAAACGTAGCAATGTGGAGTACACAGTTACCGGAATAGGTGACAATGCTTTCAATGGCAGCAATATAAACTATATTGATGTTCCCAAAACCGTTAAACGAATTGGCAAACATGCATTTGCCAATAGTAAAATTATAGGACAATGCGAGGCATCTCCATATCAGGTAATACCGGATTCTGTATATTACCTCGGAGACAGTATTTTCCAAAATTGTGAAAACCTCACTCGCATTGAATTCGGTGACAGTGTAGAAATCATACCCGAAGGCACTTTTGAGGGTTGTTTTGTTACAGACCCCAACTCTCCGAAATTTGCAAAGACTCTTGATATCCGTTTTGGTAAGAAACTAAGTAATATTCTGTGTAAAATCCAAGCACCTACACTTAAATTAGATGATGGAAATGACAGTACAGAAAATAGCAACAAATTAATGCCTAAAATAAGAGTGGCTTTCTCATCTCCAAAAGCTCCTAACATTGATGATGATAATTTCATTCCAAATGAAGTCTGGATTCCGACGGGTAAAACGATTGCAGATAATTATAAATTAAAATTTGATCATCTTCCGGATTCAATTTTTTACGATTACTTCATTCTACCTGAAAGCGACACCTGCTATACTTACAAAAATCAGCAGGTAAAAGTCAACTTCACCCAGAAGAGCTATTTCAAAAATCCAAATTCCGTATATAATTATATTTACTACTACCCGGCAGTTGGCGGCATCAACTTCAGCGTCAATGCACTTACAGGTAGAGGTGCTAATAAAGTCAGATTCCGCATGCTATTTGATAGTCTTGACCATGTATATCAAGCAAATAAGGTCTATCAGATTATCAAGCAGGATGTAGCCACTTCTTACTCATATTTAACTTATGACTCTCCCGGTGATTATGAGGTCACCCTTAGAAGCCTTGATTTTACACGTGCGGAAGCTAAAGTAGTGATCAGAGTATTTGAAGGTGTGCCGGCTGCTAATATTCAGCTGAACGGAGTTTCAAGCATGGCAGTCGGTGAAACAGCCCCGATAGAACATCTTGCTGTTGACAGCAACAGTGAGGTATCTACTGTTCAGGATGTAAAATGGTCCTCATCAAATGAATCTATTGCAACGGTTGATGAAAAAGGCGTGATCACCGCTCATGCCCCCGGTGAGGTTTCCATAACAGCCTCAAGCCTTGACAAATGCTGTCCCGAAGCTAAGAGTGAACTCAAAATCACGGTTACTGAGCCGGAACAGGAAACTCAAGTCACTCCACAGGCTAATGCTATTACTATAGATACCAACATCAGTGTATCAACAAGCGGCAACGACCTGACTATAAACTCAAACTCTCCGCTTGGTAAGATTGATATCTACAGCATTGACGGCAAGCTCGTTAAGAGTTTGAATTCAACCATAAATGTAGAAACAGTGAGCCTCCCCTCTAACGGTATATACATAGTTAAAACATCGACTCAGACTATTAAAATCAACCTTTAATATTGATAATCTTTTAACTTAGGGATATGGTAAAGTCTTTACCATATCCCTGCTATTAATTAATAAATATAACACATCTCCAGAACATACCACACAATAATTTTTCTATCTCCTTGTTCAATTATTATGATTTTAAGAATAATAATTATATTACTATCTATATTTGCAACTATTATACCGGTACATGCACAAGGGGAGACATTTACTGACGGGGATTTTAAATTCAGAACCATTAATGATAGTGAATGCGAAATTATAGGTGCCGAACCTAATTATCCTTCGCGCTATTTTATTATTCCCTCTGCCGCGACATTTAATGGTAATAGTTATACTGTAACTGCTATAGGTAAAGCCGCCTTCAAAGAATATGAAGACAGAATGTGTTATTCATGGGAAGATAATGAGTATTTTAATTTAGCTAGCTTACCCTATAAATATACAGGAGAACTAACAATCCCCCCAACTATAGTCACTATTGGAGACTCGGCATTCTTTGCGTGTAGGGGCTTGTACGGCGATCTTATTATCCCGAACTCGGTAAAGTCTATTGGTAAATATGCATTCGCTAATACGGGAGGAAGACCATTTATAGACATTGCCCGATATTGGAGCCTAGGTTTTCATGGCAAGCTTTCACTGCCGGAATCGCTGACTACGATAGAAGAGGGTGCTTTTGATACAGGAAATTTCACCGGTGATCTCATAATTCCAAATTCAGTAGTTTCTATCGGTGGTTTCGCTTTTAGATACTGTAAAGAATTTAAGGGGGATTTAAAGCTCGGTGATTCATTAAAAACGATAGGAAAATATTCTTTTTTTGGATGTGAGGGGTTTATCGGTGAACTTACAATTCCGGAATCAGTCACAACATTAGGTAATTATGCTTTTTCTTTTTGCAATTTTACGGGTAAACTCACAATCCCAAACTCAGTTACGACCATAGGTGATGGCGCTTTCTATAAATGCAACATGTTGGAGGGGCTGACTCTTGGAAACTCAATTAATTATATAGGAGAATTTGCATTTTCCGACTGCTGGAAATTAAAGGGTGACTTATATCTTCCTAATTCTCTCACTTATATTGGCGATTGCGCCTTTTCCACACTTACCAATCTCGGAGATGGATTTGACGGTATTTTAACAATGAGCAATTCTATAACATACATTGGAGAATCCGCTTTCGGTGGTTGTAGCAATCTTAAAGGTGAACTGAATTTTGGAAATTCACTAAAGACCATATCAAAAAATGCTTTTTTCGGTTGCGGGAATCTTACCGGAGAGCTTATAATCCCAGAGTCGGTCACTTATATTGGAGAACGTGCATTTATGCGATGTTCAAAATTGACCGGAATAGTCAATATACCTTCATCAATCACAAAATTACCGGAATCGTTATTTGAAGATTGTTCAGGGTTGTCAGGGTTTATAGGTGATCAGGTAACTGATATTGGAAATCAAGTTTTTCAAGGGTGCTACGGATTCGGGAATGCGGGTCCTTTGTCTATTCATGAAGCAATTACACATATTGGTGATTATGCCTTTTCTGGATGTCGATATAAAGGTGACCTTATAATACCCGAATCAGTAACCTATATTGGTTCAAATGCATTCTCATATAATAACTTCACAGGTGAGTTGGTAGTACCGTATTCCGTGAAGTTTATTGGAGATGGAGCTTTTAAATCTATACCATTTACAAAAATCACACTCAACCAATCAGCACCGGCTATCTTTGCCGCTACTTTCAAACAATGCAATTCTTTGGAAACAGTAGTTTTAGGTGATTCAATTAAAAGTTTGGGAAATTGGACTCAAACAGATCCACACGAAAACTTTCCCGGTGGAGTTTTTGAGAGTTGCGTTAATTTAAAAAATATAGTTTTAGGAAAAAATATTAAAACTATTGGGACATCAACATTCAGAAACTGCCCCGGCTTAACCGGTAATCTTGTACTTCCACAATCACTTGTCACCATTGGAGACAACGCATTCAAAGACTGCACAGGCTTGACCGGTGAGCTAATTTTCCCACCTTC
>CAMWUZ010000094.1 GCA_947177595.1 uncultured Porphyromonadaceae bacterium
GTGCAGGAGTAAAAGCGGCAATGATGCTTGATATGTTCAATGCCGCACTGAAAACTTTCGGCAATCACTCCCTTGATTTCCAACCGCGGATCGGATATGTTCCCGAAATGGACTTCAATGCTCCCAGAGCTTTCTACCACTCCTACACAAATCTTATCTCCCCATTCCGTTATCTTACGTGCACAGACATCTTTACACCGGAACTGAACACCTATAACCGTAGCTTCAATCCGAGAATGATAAGAGGTGGTGTAATGATGACGTACAGTGCAAGAAGCATGACAAACGGAATAGAGGTAAGTGAAGATGTAGCTGAAGCCCCTGAATCAGTATTGATGGAAAGTAAGGTTGCCGCTGCCGTGACCGTGGATATGGCGAAAGAGGAGGCAATCGAGGAAGAAGCGGATGCCGGAAATAGTGCAGAAGGTGGAAACACCGACAATTTCGAGTACCGTGATAGCGAAGTGCCGCTTGCATTTTTCGCTCCGATACTCACTACTGATGAACAGGGCAACCTTTCATACTCATTTACTGTGCCTAATGCAAATACTTCATGGATTCTCAGCGCTATGGCATACACAACCGACCTGAGAACCGCCTCTATTACCCGCTCAGCTATTGCATCAAAACCTATAATGGTTACACCAAACCTTCCACGGTTTATACGCACAGGTGATGAAATATTCATCGAGTCTCAGGTATTCAATACTACAGAAAATGCTACTACCGCGCAGACCGAGGTTGAGATTCTCAATCCATCTGACGGAGAAATCCTACAAAGTGAGACATACACAACTGAAATAGGGGCAAGTGGTTCCGCTACTGTCCGCACCAAAGTATCTGCACCGTTTGACATTCCGTTCCTATGTTTCCGCATAAAGAGTTCTACTGAAGGATTCAGTGACGGAGAGCAGGCACTGATACCGATACTGCCCTCTTCAACTCCTGTGTTTGAATCTTCTGATTTCTACATTCCTGCCGATGAAAAGAAATTCAGCCTGAAGCTACCGGATTATGGAGCGGATACGCAAGTAACCCTAACTTACTGTGACAATCCGATATGGTATGTTGTCACTGCACTTCCCGGACTACAACAGAGCAATCCCATATCAGCTGTTGATGCAGCGCGAAATATATTCTCCGCGGCTATCGCAAAAGGAATAATCGAGCGTTATCCGCAAATCGGAGAGGCGCTTGAGTATTGGCTGAGCAATCCCTCGGACAGTATCATGACAAGTATGCTTGAGCGAAACAGCGAACTGAAAACTATGCTGCTCGCAGCTACTCCATGGATGCAGAACGCTCAGAGTGACACCGAGCGAATGACACGTCTCGCACTGCTGCTTAATAAAAAGGAGTGTGAAAAAACTATTGCCGAAGCCACTAAATTTATCAGCCATCTACAGAGCACAGACGGCGGCATCTCCTGGATGAAACAATATAGCTCTCCATCTCTTTGGACGACAACCTCCGTGCTCAATACATTAGGAAAATTGAACTCACTGAAGTTTATGCCTGCCAATGATGACCTCACAAATATCATAAACAAAGGTCTGAAATATATTGAGAAAGAATATACTTCTATCTTCAGCAAATACCCGAACTCAGACTTTACAACCTATACTGAAACCGTCACCCGCTATCCCGAATATACTCCTTCTACCATCGGCAGGAGCATGATTTCCACTACAAGCCAGCGTATTATAAAGAACTGGAAAGGAATGGACATAGAAGGAAAAGCGAATGCGGCTCTCCTGCTCTACCGCTCCGGCAACAAGGCTACCGCAGCAACGATACTGAAATCGCTTGATGAATATGCGACCGTATCACCGGATAAAGGAATGTGGTGGCAGCCGGTTAACAACCGCACGTCAGCTCTATCGGCACTTTCATCTACCGCTTCGGCTCTTAATGCCTATACAACAATCACGCCCGGCGCGCCGCAGATTGAAAAGATTACCCAGTGGCTTGTTCTTCAGAAGCAGGCTACCGACTGGGGCAACACTTCTGTTGCGGCTGAAATTGTTGCGGCTATTCTCACTTCTTCACCTGAATGGATTTCAGAATCGGGTAAAGTTAATTTCAAGCTTAACGGTAAGAATCTCCCTTGCGAATCCACAAAATATACCGGAGAAACAAAAATCAGACTTAATCCCAAAACTGCCTCCGGCGCTCACCTTAATATAATAAGGAATAACATTACCCCCGCATGGGGAGGAGTAATCAGCGTTGACACAAAAGATATGAAAAACGTCAACGCAGCAAGCTGTAATCAGTTGAGTATCACAAAACAGTTTGTTGTTGCCGGAAAGAGCGGTTGGGAAAAGCAGGATAGCCTCAAAGTGGGCGATAAGGTTAAGATTACCCTGATAATCAAGAGCGAATCAGCGATTGACTATCTCGCAATCACAGACAGCCGAGCCGCCTGTTTTGAGCCTGTGGAGCAGACCCCCGCCCCGATATGGAGCGACGGTATCTGTTTCTATCGCGAAAACAGGGACAGCAGCACTAATATTTTTGTCGATCACCTGCCTAAAGGTACTTTCGTTATTGAATATGAAATGTGGGTGAATAATGCCGGCGAATTTGCCTCAGGTATTGCTACAGCCCAAAGTCAATATGCTCCGGAAATTGCCGCACATTCAAGCGGAAAGAGAATCATATCGACGCGCTAAATATGTTAACGATATGTAATTTATTATAGGCAAATTCAATATTTAGTTAAAATACCGTTAAATACGTAAACTTATTTTGCACATTTGAATATAAATCTATACCTTTGTGCCCAGTTTTTCATGGTATTAGATTTAAGGTAAAAAGATTATTCGTCGTGAGGACGAGTAATTTTTTTTTATTTATATACCCGTTGTTTTGCTGTAATCACTTAATCAGCTATATTTGTGAAAACATAAATACATTTCACTATGAGCTATACAATAGGAGACATTGTGCCGGATCTTCTCGGCAAAGATGAGAACGGTAATGAAATCAAGCGAAGCGATTACCCCGGAAAAACTATCGCTTTATATTTTTACCCAAAGGATATGACTTCGGGATGCACCGCACAGGCTTGTAACCTGCGCGACAATTACCATGACTTGCTCAATGCCGGCTATCAGGTGATTGGAGCGAGTGGCGATTCTGCCGCCTCACACAAAAAATTCATAGCCAAAAACGAACTTCCCTTCCCTCTCATCACCGATGAAGACCATCATCTGATGGAAGATTTTGGAGTATGGGGAGAGAAATCCATGTACGGTCGTAAATATATGGGCACTTTCCGCACCACATTTATTATTGACCAGGAAGGCAAGATTGTGAGAATTATCGGTCCTAAACAAGTCAAGACCTCAAATCACGCTGCTCAAATTCTTGAAAACAGCAAATAAATAGCAATTTGAAGCCATTACCGCGCTTCCACTTACATTTATTTGCATATTAAAAGAAATAACTATACATTTGCAACCGAAAGGAGAATTTTCTCCGTCAGAATTTTAATATCGGATTCACTAATGAAAGCATCTGAAATCATTGCCGACCTTAAACGTCGCTTTCCCAACGAGCCTGAATACATACAGGCTGTTGAAGAAGTAGTAACCTCAATCGAGGACACTTACAACGAATATCCCGAATTTGAACGTTATAATCTTATTGAACGTCTATGCATTCCCGACCGGATTTTCTCTTTCCGTGTTAGCTGGGTTGATGACAGCGGCAAGGTTCAGAACAATATGGGATACCGCATTCAGCATAATAATGCTATTGGTCCGTACAAGGGTGGTATCCGCTTCCACTCATCCGTAAACCAGAGCATTCTCAAATTCCTTGCATTTGAACAGACGTTCAAAAACTCTCTTACCACCCTTGCGATGGGCGGAGCTAAGGGAGGCAGCGACTTCTCCCCTCGCGGCAAAAGCGACATGGAGGTGATGCGTTTCTGCCAGGCATTCATCAATGAGCTGTGGCGCGAAATCGGCGCCGACACCGACGTTCCGGCAGGTGATATAGGCGTTGGCGGACGCGAGGTAGGTTATATGTACGGTCAGTACAAGAAAATGGCTCGCGAAAACACCGGCACTTTCACCGGAAAAGGCAGAGAGTTCGGCGGTTCACTTATCCGTCCCGAAGCTACCGGCTACGGCAATGTTTACTTCCTGCTTAATATGCTTGAGACCAAAGGCATTGAGCTTAAAGGCAAGAGAGTAGCCATTTCAGGTTCCGGCAATGTTGCCACATATACAGCCGAAAAACTTCTTGAACTCGGTGCAGTGGTTGTTTCTATGAGCGACAGCGATGGCAGCATCTATGTGCCTGACGGAATCACCCGTGAGCAACTTGACTACATTTTCAAACTCAAAAATATCTATCGCGGTCGTATCCGCGAATTTGCTGAGGAATACGGTTGTGAATACTATCCCGGAGAGCGCCCGTGGATGAAGGTTAAATGCGATATCGCCATGCCTTCTGCCACTCAGAATGAAATTGACGGTGATGATGCACGTGCCCTACTCGCTCAAGGCTGCATTGCCGTGAGCGAAGGTGCCAATATGCCCTCAACTCCCGAGGCTATCAAGGAATTCCTCGCTGCCAAGATTCTTTATGCTCCCGGTAAAGCAGCAAACGCAGGAGGAGTATCTGTTTCCGGTCTGGAAATGGCACAGAACTCACAGAAGCTGTCTTGGAGCGCGGCAGAAGTTGATGCCAAACTCAAGGAAATCATGGCTGAAATCCACCATCAGTGCGAACTCTTTGGCAAAGAGAAAGACGGCTACATCAATTATGTGAAAGGCGCGAATGTTGCCGGATTCATGAAAGTGGCTCGTGCCATGATGGCTCAGGGAGTTCTCTAAACCATTGTTATTATGATATTTTAACCGCCGGGCAATGCCCCGGCGGTTCTTTTTTTATATCTTTGCAGATGCCGATATAAACTATCTAACTTTCAAATCTTTACATGAAAAAAGCTATTTTAATTACACTTTTTGTCATTGCCTCACTTTGTTACCCCTCTGATAGCCGGGGAAACGGAAAAATGCCCCAGCAAGATATAGATAACCCAACCGCAATCATCGAAGGGGTCACAAATATAATGCCGGACAGCACCGTGATAACATTGTTCCGCTTCTACGGTGATGCCGGCATATCAGTTGCTAAAGATACAGTGGCAAACGGTAAATTCAGGCTGGAATATACATTTGAGGACGATGAGGTGCAAAAGATGAGCATCGTATGCTTTGTCCCTGAAATTGGCGGCAGCGGAAGGACTGTATTTTTGTCGCCGGGAGCAAATATCAAAGTTGATGCCTCCACTATCGACTCCCAATTATGGGAGGTGACAAGCGACTTGGATGAACAGAAAGAATACGACAGAATATTATTCAGCGGCGCCGACATATGCAGGGAGATAAACCGACTCAATTCTGAAATGGATAAATTATTATCCAATCCTGAACTCTCCAGAGAGCAAAGAAAACAAATCATTGCCGAAACAAGGGAGGCAGTGTCACCCTTACACGACTCGATAGATAACCGGAAATACCTGACGATGCTTCAGATGAAGCACACTCCTGTTTGGTTCGAAGAATTCATTAGTTTGAGCGACACCGGCTTATCCGGCGATTCTCCGCTTACCGCAAAACTTAAAACTTTGTACGAGTCCCTCGGTCAGAGCGAAAAAGAATCACCCGAAGGAGAACGAATCTATGCTTACCTCTACCCAGAAAGCAAAATCAATATCGGTGACACGGTTCCTGACATAGAATTTATCGATATCAACGATAACACACGAAGCCTCGGAGAGTTTGCCGGCAAATGGATATTGCTTGACATATGGAGCGGCGGGTGCGGTCCATGCCACATGGCTGTACCCGAGCTTAAAGCCTTCGCGGAGAAACATAAGGATAATGTGGCGGTTGTCAGCATCAGCATAGACGATGACAAATTCTGGAGAATATCCACCGATAACCTCAAGTTAGAGGGCAATAACTGGAGAGACAGTAACGGTCAAGCCGGAATCTATTCCCGCTTCAATGCACAAGGGTTTCCTACTTTCATTGTCATCAATCCGGAAGGGATCTATACGAAGACCCAGGTCGGCTATGGCAAAGGAATGTTTGAACGGATATTCCGCCCGCTCCTCAATCCGAAGCCGGCAATGTCATTGGAGAAAACAGCAACAGGAGCAAAGGTGAATTATCCGGATTGTTCAGAAAACAATACCGATAATATTTTGGAAATAGACAGTATCGAGCTAAGCGATGACCGCACCGTTATCCATTTCCATATGTATTACATTCCTAACTGGTGGATAAAAATCGCTCCTGAAAGCTATCTTGAACTGCCTGACGGAAGCAAGCTGAATATTATCGAAGCTCAAGGCATTACTCTCGGTGAAGAACTCAGGGCAAATGCTGACGGAGAGAACCGTTTCACCCTCGTTTTCCCCGGAATAGGCAAAGATACCCAGAGCGTAAACTTCATTTAAAGCGCCAACTCGAACTTGAAAAATATCAGATTAGTACCCTAATATAAAACTATATGAA
>CAMWUZ010000095.1 GCA_947177595.1 uncultured Porphyromonadaceae bacterium
TGAATGTGCGTCCGCCCTTTGTCACCTTGGTAACACGGTTGATAGCAACCAGACAGTCCTTGAGTTCAAGATCTGATGTTGTCTTAACTTTATTATTTCTTTTTGCCATGACTTTTAGAATTTGAGACCGCCGTTGCGTGCTGCGTCAGCGAGTGATTTAACTCTTCCGTGGAAAAGATAGCCGTTACGGTCGAAGACAACTTCTGTGATTCCGGCTGCGAGGGCTTTCTTTGCGATATCTTCACCAACCTTAGCTGCGATTTCGCATTTTGTGCCTTCTTCGATGCCCTTAGATGAGGTTGACACGAGTGTGTTGCCAGCGAGGTCATCGATGAGCTGGACATATATCTGCTTGTTGCTACGGAACACGCTCATTCTGGGGCGCTGTGCTGTTCCTGAAATCTTGCCGCGGATGCGAGCTTTGATTTTGTTTCTTCTTTGTATTTTAGAGATCATGTTGTTGCGTCGTTTATGGTTTATTTAGCGCTTGCTGACTTACCTGACTTGCGGCGGATAACTTCGCCAACAAACTTGATACCTTTACCCTTGTAAGGTTCGGGCTTACGGAGTGAGCGGATTTTAGCGCAGACTTGACCGAGGAGCTGTTTGTCGTCGCTCTCGAGGATGATGAGCGGATTTTTGTTTCTTTCGCTCTTTGCTTCGACTTTGATCTCGGGGGGAAGTTTGATATATATTGCGTGTGAGTATCCGAGTGAGAGCTCGAGAACCTGTCCGGTAGCTGCTGCTCGGTAACCAACGCCTACGAGTTCCATTTCCTTGCGGTAGCCGGTAGATACACCGACAACCATATTGTGGATGAGTGCGCGGTAGAGACCGTGCTGTGCTCTGTGCTCGCGGTCGTCAGAAGGACGTGAAACTGTCACGTGCCCATCCTCAACTGCTATATGGAGGTCAGGGTTTACTTTCTGTGTAAGTGTGCCCTTGGGACCTTTAACGGTCACTGTGTCGCCGCTGACAGTCACTGTGACTCCTGCGGGGATTGCTATGGGAGCTTTTCCTATTCTAGACATATTTCCTCCGGTTTTATTAGTAAACGTAACAGAGCACTTCGCCTCCGATATGGAGATCTTTTGCCTTTTTGTTTGTCATGACACCCTGTGAGGTTGAGAGGATTGCGATGCCGAGACCATTGAGCACGCGGGGCATTTCTTTATAGCCAGTGTACTGACGGAGACCGGGACGAGACACTCTCTTGAGTGCTTTGATCGCATTGACCTTGTCAATGGGGTCATATTTGAGGGCAATCTTGATGATGCCTGCGGGATTTTCTCCCTCGATAAATTTGTAGTTAAGGATATATCCTTGTTCAAAAAGAATCTTAGTGATTTCTTTTTTCAAGTTTGAGGCCGGGATTTCCACTACACGGTGGTTAGCCTTGATAGCGTTCCTCAATCTTGTGAGATAATCTGCTATAGGATCTGTCATTTTGTTTTTGTTTAAATTGATTCGTACTATGCCGAACAATATTTAATACTGTTTTAATTTGGCTTGTCGGATTATATTACCAGCTTGCTTTCTTCACTCCGGGGATAAGACCAGCAGATGCCATTTCGCGGAACTGGATTCTGGAGAGTCCGAACTGGCGCATATAGCCTTTGGGACGACCGGTAATCTGACAGCGGTTGTGCAGGCGCACTCTTGAGGCGTTTTTGGGAAGGAGCTGAAGTGCTTCGAAATCACCTGCCTCTTTGAGGGCGGCTTTCTTAGCGGCGTATTTTTCAACGAGCTTAGCTCTCTTGACCTCACGGGCCTTCATTGATTCTTTTGCCATGTTGTTATTTATGGGTTTTGCTTATTTTTTAGCGTTTTTGAAGGGAAGTCCGAATTCTTTGAGGAGTGCATATCCTTCTTCATCGGTGTCAGCGCTGGTAACGAATGTGATATTCATACCAAGAAGTTTGCTAATATTGTCGATGTTGATTTCGGGGAAGATAATCTGCTCGGTGATACCAAGTGTGTAGTTACCTCTTCCGTCAAGTTTACCTTCGATACCTTTGAAGTCACGAATACGGGGGAGAGCGACTCTGATAAGTCTTTCAAGGAATTCGTACATTTTGTCGCGACGGAGGGTTACCATAACGCCTACAGGCATTTTTTTACGGAGCTTGAAGTTTGAGATATCCTTCTTTGAAAGGGTGGCAACCGCTTTCTGACCGGTGATATCGGTGAGTTCGCGAATTGCGGTCTCAATAATCTTCTTGTCCTGGGTAGCTTCTCCGAGGCCCTGATTAATCACGATTTTCTTGAGGCGGGGCACCTGCATGACTGTAGAGTAGTTAAACTCTTTCTCGAGTGCGGGAACGATCCGCTCCTTATATTCTTTCTGTAGTGTGGTGCTCATTATTTAATCTCCTCTCCTGATTTTTTAGCGTAACGTATTTTTTTGCCTTCATCGTTCTTACGGCAGAAAATGCGTGTGGGCTTTCCGCTCTTGGGGTCGATAAGGCTGAGGTTGGAGATGTGGATGGGTGCTTCCATCTTCACAAGTCCACCCTGGGGATGCTTTGCGCTGGGCTTGCAAGCTTTGGTGACGATGTTGACACCCTCAACAATAGCTCTCTGCTTGGCAGCGTCAACCTTGAGCACTCGGCCTGTCTTGCCTCGTGATTCTCCGGCGAGGACGTAAACTGTGTCGCCTTTTCTGATGTGTATCTTACTCATTGTTAGTAGTGTTATTAAGTTAAAGCACCTCCGGAGCGAGTGAAACAATCTTCATATTGGTTGCACGAAGTTCTCTTGCTACGGGACCGAAGATACGGGTTCCGCGAAGCTCGCCGGCGTTGTTGAGGAGCACACATGCGTTGTCGTCAAAACGGATGTAGCTTCCGTCGGGACGACGGATTTCTTTTTTTGTGCGGACAACGACTGCTTTAGATACGGTGCCTTTTTTCACGTCTGAAGAAGGGATGACGCTTTTCACTGATACGACGATGATGTCGCCAACAGTAGCATAACGTCTTCCGGTACCTCCGAGAACGTGAATGCAGAGGGCTTCTTTTGCGCCGCTGTTGTCAGCGACTGTAAGTCGGCTTTCTGTCTGTATCATAATTATTTTACTTTTTCAATTATTTCAACGAGTCTCCATCTTTTGGTGGCGCTCAGGGGACGTGTTTCCATCAGGCGTACTTTATCGCCGACACTGCACTCGTTCTTTTCGTCGTGTGCGTGATATTTTTTTGTCTTGTTGACGAATTTGCCGTAGATGGGGTGCTTTTCTTTCCATTTCACAGTAACTGTGATGGTCTTGTCAGCTTTGTTGCTCGACACAATCCCAACTCTTTCTTTGCGTAAATTTCTTGTTTCCATTTCAGGGATTATTTGTTGTTAAGCTCGCGCTGACGAAGTTCAGTTTTCACACGTGCGATCATTCTGCGGTCACGGCGAATCTGGGCGGGATTGTCCAGAGGCGATACAGAATGATTGATTTTGAGCTGGGCGTATTCCTGCTCCATCTGATCGAGACGATCCTTGAGATCCTGTGTGCTGAGCTCTTTTATTTCTACTTTCTTCATATTTTACACGTTTTGTGTGGGGTCGTAATCGCGACGTACCACAAATTTGGTGATCACAGGGAGTTTCTGAGCTGCCAGGCGGAGTGCCTCTTTAGCAACATCATAGCTAACTCCTTCAACCTCGATGAGCATACGTCCGGGAGTAACGGGTGCCACGAATCCTTCGGGAGCACCTTTACCTTTACCCATTCGCACTTCGGCGGGTTTCTTGGTGATGGGTTTATCAGGGAATATGCGGATCCAGATCTGACCCTGACGCTGCATGTATCTGGTAACGGCTATACGTGCTGCCTCAATCTGTCGGCCTGTAATCCATTTGGATTCGAGTGTCTTGATTCCGAACGAACCGAACGCCAACTGATTGCCGCGCTGGGCTATACCTTTCATGCGGCCCTTCTGCGAGCGGCGGAATTTAGTTTTCTTAGGCTGTAACATTTTTCTTTAGTTGAGAAGGTTTCAGTTAGTATTTCAACGGTTGTTGTTTCCTTTTCTGCGGAATCCTCCACGATCACCTCTGCGCTCGCCGCGGGGTGCACCTGCTGCGCGTGAACCTTTATCGGTTGAGGTGAAATTGGGAGCGAGATCTCTCTTTCCATAAACTTCACCACGGCAAATCCATACTTTAACACCGAGAACACCCACTTTGGTGTGAGCTTCAACGAGTGCGTAGTCAATGTCCGCACGAAGAGTATGGAGGGGGGTTCTTCCTTCCTTGAACATTTCTGAGCGAGCGATTTCAGCGCCGTTGAGACGGCCGCTCACCTGCACCTTGATACCTTCCGCACCGCTGCGCATTGTGGCTGCGATAGCCATTTTGACAGCTCTGCGGTAAGCGATCTTGCCTTCAATCTGGCGTGCGATGGTGCTGGCAACTATCTGAGCATCGAGTTCAGGACGTTTCACCTCAAAGATGTTGATCTGAACGTCTTTGTCTGTGATTTTCTTGAGCTCTTCTTTCAGTTTGTCAACTTCCGCGCCACCTTTACCGATGATGAGACCGGGACGAGAGGTACAGATGGTGATGGTGATGAGTTTGAGTGTACGCTCGATGATGATACGGCTCACGCTGCTTTTAGCAAGGCGAACATTGAGGTATTTGCGTAGCTCGGAGTCTTCAAGAATATTGGCTGCGAATTTTTTGATATCATACCAGTTGGAGTCCCAGCCTCTGATGACGCCTAAGCGGTTGCTAATCGGATTTACTTTCTGTCCCATTGTTATGCCTTGGTTTTAGCGTTTTCAATTGTGTCAACAATCAGTGTGACGTGATTTGCACGTTTGCGGATTCTGTAACCGCGACCCTGAGGTGCGGGACGTAGGCGCTTGAGCATAGGCGCGCAGTTGACAAAGATTGTGCTGATGCAGAGCTCACCGTTTTCGGCTTTGCGCTCGTTCTTAGCTTCCCAGTTGGCGATAGCGCTGCGAAGAAGCTTTTCAAGCTGAACTGCTGCATTTTTATTTGAGAATTTGAGTATGCCGAGTGCGCGGTACACTTCTACTCCGCGCACCATGTCTGCCACAAGACGCATCTTGCGGGGAGACGAGGGGATGTTGGTGAGCTTTGCAAAAGCGATGTTTTTGCGCTCTTCCTTCATCTTGTCGGCTGATTGTCTTTTTCTTACACCCATTGTATTTGTTTCTTTTTTTGTCTAAAATAAATCAGGCGGGGTTCATTTCTTGTTGCCGGCATGACCGCGGAAGCTGCGAGTGGGGGCAAACTCTCCGAGTTTGTGGCCGACCATATTCTCGGTCACATAGACCGGAATGAACTTGTTACCGTTATGAACAGCGAATGTATGCCCCACAAATTCAGGGGCAATCATTGAGGCGCGGCTCCATGTTTTGATAACGGATTTCTTTCCGCTTTCTTCCATGGCGCTGACTTTCTTCTCAAGCTTCACGCTGATGAACGGGCCTTTTTTTAATGAACGACTCATATTTATATGCTAATTAATCAGATTACTTTTTTCTTCTTTCAATGATATACTTCGAAGAAGGTTTCTTCGGGGCGCGTGTCTTGAGACCCTTGCTGTAGAGACCCTTGCGTGAGCGCGGATGTCCACCTGAAGCACGACCTTCACCACCACCCATCGGGTGATCGACAGGGTTCATAACAACACCGCGGTTGCGGGGGCGCTTGCCGAGCCAGCGTGAGCGACCGGCTTTACCGCTGCGCTCAAGTGAGTGCTCGCTGTTACCGACAACTCCCACTGTTGCTTTGCAGGTTGCAAGCACTTTGCGGGTTTCGCCTGAAGGTAATTTGATAATCGCATAATCGCCTTCGCGAGACACAAGCTGTGCGAAGGTGCCGGCAGAACGTGCCATGAAAGCTCCCTGTCCGGGGCGCAGCTCAATCGCGTGGATGAGTGTACCTACCGGAATCTTGTTGAGCGGGAGGGCGTTTCCGACCTCGGGCGCTGCTTCGGGACCGCTGACAACGGTTGTTCCGACCTGAAGTCCGTTGGGTGCGATAATGTAGGTTTTTGCTCCGTCAACGTAGTAAAGGAGTGCGATACGAGCTGAACGGTTGGGATCATACTCGATTGATTTTACTACAGCGGGCACACCGTCTTTGTTTCTCTTGAAGTCGATAACGCGGTATTTGCGCTTATGACCACCGCCCATATAACGGTTGGTCAGGTGACCTTCGGCATTGCGGCCTCCGGTTGATTTTTTACCGACGGTAAGAGATTTCTCTGGCGTGGTAGCAGTGATGACTCCTTTGAATACGCCAATAACTTTGTGTCTTTGCCCCGGTGTTGTGGGCTTGAATTTTCTTACTGCCATTTTATTTAGATATTGCTATAGAGGTCAATTGTCTGGCCTTCACCGATGGTGATGAAAGCTTTCTTGTAACCGGTGGTCTTACCGCGAAGGAGACCGCTCTTGGTGTAACGTGATTTGTTCTTACCGCGAACAATGCAAGTGTTGACA
>CAMWUZ010000096.1 GCA_947177595.1 uncultured Porphyromonadaceae bacterium
GAATATAACCGACAGCGATAAAAATTGTTGAAAATATAATTGCAAGAGGCAAATATATTCTGCATGGAGTACGTGTAATCACCAGATCGTTTGCATAACCGTCCTTACCCCACAACCAACACGCCACGCCATAAAGCGAAGCCAAAATATAATAGATACTTATACCAAGATCGGCATACAGTCCCGCCTCATAATACACACCTATATATATCGCAGGCATCACTATGCTTGCCAGCCAGAGCCAGGCGCTTGCCCGATACTCCAGCCAGAGATAAATAATGCCGACAGCCGTACCCGCTATCTCCAGATAATTCATACCGCAAAAGTAGCAACTCTTATCGGAAAATCATCCGGCTCCCTAACCGTATTTATCTTTTCTGGGGACGTTTATCAAACTTATACCGGATATGCAGCAGTGCGTAGCGAGGAAGAACATTTGTCCAGGTTTCAGTACGTCCCTGAGCATTTATATTATGGGTAATGTTGCTTAACTGATGCAACAGGTCGAATCCATCCAGCATGAATACCCAATTTCCGCCTTTTGGAGCATAGCTCAGTCGGGCGTTCCAAACCAGATCGGTTGTATTCAGCTCTTTATAGGTAAATCCACGACGGGCGTAAAGGTTCAGATCCGTTGCGATGCTGAGATTATAAGGCAGAACGAAGTTACCGTTTATTCCATATTGTACCGTGGTAGCCGTGAAGTTCCTGAATCCGTGACGATTACCCCGTATATCCCGCCAATCGACGAGAACCCTTAATCCAAGATTCTGCTTGTTGATGCGCCAGTTGAATCTGAAATTTTCAGATATGTTGAGATTCTTGATTTTGTTTTTGGAGAAAGTAGTGTTATCTGTAGCGGTCAGGTCGGCATTATGCCCGTATGTCAGACGTGTTGTAGCAGTTATATCAAATTGGTCAATTGAACCGAATCCCTTATAAAAATCATCATGAATGCGGGCATACCAGTTTCCGTTCACATTTTGCATCATATATGTGCGTACACCGGTCTGACTGTTAAAGCTGTAAGTGCTTATCAGTTCGTTCTGAGTGACAGAATAGGCGAGAGAAACATAGCTGCTCCATGGGTGACGGCGATAAGCGGAATGCATCCATCCGAGATTAAAATCATTTTGTGCAGAATTCTTAAGACTCTTAGAGCCTACATATATGTTAAGCGGATCGCGGGTATCTGTGATTGTGACAAGACGATCAAGCGGTACCAACTTGACATTACGGTCAAATTTAAGTTGCAAAGTGTTTTTACCTATAATATATTTTATAAAGGTGTTGTAAAACCATAGTTTGAACGAATTGTCTTTTACGAACTGGGAATTATTTGTCTGACGATAGTCAAGAGATCTCCATAAAAACTCCGCCACCGGCTTCAAAGAGATATTCAGGCGATTTCCGGATGCGAACTTCTTAAAATAATTGAAATTATACTGAATATACGCATCGTGAGAGTATTGGGTTGACATATTGGATTGACCTTCGTCTAACGCCGCCTGATAGTCAGCCGGCAGACTTCCGAAAATTCCGGCATCACCCAGGCGATCAAGTTGATAAAAATAGGAGTCTTTAGTAGATGTTGCATAAAAATAATATGTTGAAAGAAGCATTGACAGCTCCTCATTTGATACAAATGTGTACGCCGTTCCGGCATTGATCTTAAAATTATGATCGGGATGATTACGAGTATAGCCATAATTTGTGGAGTGAGTGTTCTCACGATTATAGTTTATGTCATATCGGTCAAATCCATAATAGTTGCTCCGGTCATAATCAATATGGAATGACGTTGACAACAAATCAGGAGTTGACGGAATCTTTGTATCAAAATTAATGCCGCCGCCGGTAGAAAAAGAGTTACCGGAAAGAATAGATCGAGTGAGGGTACTGTTGAGAGTTATACCCGCAAGTGAAGCCGCTTCCCCTGAATATATGGTTTCAAGAACTTTTTGAGTAATATCTTTTATTTCACTATTGAACGTACCGGATAAAGAGTTAGCCGTCCGGTCTCTGTTCAGATAGTTAAACTTGTAGATGACACCCAAATATCTATCTTTAGGTCGCCATTGGAAATTATTGCTGCTTTTTACAGTCAGGTTATGAGCAATAGATTTGTCAAAACTATTCTCATAGGTATCGCCGCCTGATAGAAAATTGATTTTGCCGATGTCTGTCTGCGAGTAGCTGCGTACATGGCTAACAGTTGTATTACCGGTGAAATTCCAATCGGTCTTAGAGTTGTCCGACTTGATGTAGTAGTCCAGTCCCGCCATTTTAGTACGAAAATCTCCGGGGATATTGTTTGCGGTATATTGATCGTTTTGACCGGGTTCCCTACTGTCATTTAAATTATTTACGTTGGCTATAAGAGCCAGGCGTGAGCGAGTGGTGTACCACATACTGAACAGTCGTCCGAGATAGCGTGAGTTTGTGCCTGCACCACCCTCAATATTTCCGACAAATCCCGACATATAGTCGCGTTTTAGTTTTACATCCATAACAAACTCACTATCTCCCAGAACTTGTCCTGCAAGTTTGCTCCTTTCACTCATCTTGTCATATACATACACATTTTCAATTGTATATGCCGCAAGATTATTCAGCATCAATTCCTTATTACCCTTTAAGAAATCACTGCCGTTAAGCAGCAGGTCTTCCACATACTTGCCGTTTACATATATTTCTCCGCCGTCACGTATTTCAACTCCCGGAAGCTGTTTAACAAGTGCATCAAGCATACTTCCTTCAGGAAGAGCAAATGCATCGGCATTAAATACAAGAGTATCACCTTTTGCATAAAATTTCACTTTAGTAGCCTTTACAACCACCTCTCCAAGTTCCTTCGCTTTTTTATGGAAATAAATATCATCCAGATTTATATTTATATTTCTATTGGTGCGTTTTTTTATCATCACTGTATCAGTAAAATCCTCGTAACCGGGACACCGCGCGGTAAGAATATATGCAGCATCCGCGTTAGGCACCGAGAAACACATCTTTGATTCTTTTATGGTATAGCCGTTAACGGAACTGTATGAAGTAGATATAGTTCCATAAATAGTGTCATTGCTCCCTAAAGGAACCATCCACCCCTTGAAATCATTAATTTCTTTGCCAGTGAATTCTTGCTTCGCTTTGACTGCGATTATAAGGTTTTTCGCCACAAGTTGGCTACTGCCGATAATGAGTGTGACGATGCATAGGATAAATAGTTTATACATATACCTGGATTTAAATTTCCCCACAAAGATATGTGACTGTAATTTTCTTCTTTTATAATTCAGCCTTCAGATACTCCTCAATTTCGTGTGTAAGTCATTGAAAATAAGAATGAGGACTAAACATACATTCCTCATACTGAAGTTCAGTCATTTAGCTACATCTTTGAGGCGAATTCCTTACAATCCGGAGCGCCGGATCCAAGAATCTTATCTTTAAGACGTGTTCGCTTGTTATAGAAATTCTTGATTTTGATGTCGGACAGAAGACAGATTGCCCGGGGTGAGAAACCGGAATAGATATAGGTGAGAAACACCAACTCTTTTTTTGTAAGTCCCGGCAACTGCTCTTTGAGGCGTTGCATGAGATTATCGCTATATAAATCAATCTGTTTTTCAAGTCCCGCGAGCGATTTTGCCCTGCGCAACTCTTCAATCTGACGTTCCAATTCCCGGTAAACTGACAAACGAACATTCTCCGACTCCGCATCTCTCTTTTCAAAGTATTCCCCGCAAAGTTTATTGAAGATATTCCATCTATCGGCATAGAGTGCATCAACCATATTTCGCAATTCTCCGGCAACACAGTCTTTTGATTGAAACTCCTGCTGAGTCTGCCACCTCCCGTCAGACCTTTTCCGCTTATTCTTACGGCTTGCAAAAAAAATAAATATTACGGTAACAGCTACGAAAATACATATAGCTGCTACTAACGGTTTGGATATTTTACTCTTTAATGATTCTTGTATATGTATTTGTTTCGGGATAAAATGCATAGCACCATAAAATCTACCCTCAGAGGTCTCCACAATCCAAGTATCACCTCCGGAGAATTCAGCTTTATATGGGAAACGCAAAATGCACATCCATGTCACAATACTATCCGACGCTTCATGAACATCTTCTGTCAATGCAAATGGTTCTAAAGGATGAAGAACTGAATCAAACATCTGAAGCTCCACTGAATAAATTTCAAATGGAGTATCTTTTGCTGTCACCTTCAAATAAATTTCAAGATCTTTTTTAGATGAGTTTGACAGACCCTGATAAGTGACATACATCGTGTCAGGTATTTCCGGAGCATATTCTACTGAACGCTCAATAGTATTTTGAGCTACAGAACAAGAACAGTACCCTAAAATTAGTGAGGTTAAGATAATTCTACAAAATCTCATATACAGCTTTCGTTGTTTAACTCATTTACTAATGCTGCTATTTATTACAGATACAAAAATATGAATTATCCATAATACAAGCAAGATAAACCACTGATAAAACATTCCTCATTCAGCTCACTAATATATTAATATACAATGTATTAAAAAATACACGAATCCTCATCCATGAAATTGTATCAATCCTTTTATTTTATAAGGAAGTTTTACTATTTTCGCGCAAAATGAAATAGTATGAATCGCATTGATCGTGAGAAAAAAGTGGTAACGCAGATGATTGCTCACTATTGCAGAAAGCATCATTGTGCGGACGAATTGTGCACTCAATGCAGGGAATTGTCTGACTATGCCATGCACCGGTTGGATTTATGCCCTATGGGCGAGGGGAAAAGCAGTTGCCGCAAGTGCGAGATTCATTGCTACTCCCCACATTTCCGTGAGAGCATAAGGAAAGTTATGCGATATATGGGTCCACGTATGCTGTTTATCTTACCGATTACCGCGCTGCGTCATCTTTGGGACGAGATGAAATAAAAAGGCCTCCTGAATTGCCGCCTTAACGGTGATTTCAGGACGCCTGATGTCTTCAAGGGAATATGTTATTGCTCGTCAGCAAACATTGGATCCCATGCAGGTAGCAGGGTGGGTTTCTGTTTGAGTACCTCAGCCGCTTTGCCTGTAAGATACTTCTTGTCAACAACAAGACGGAACATATATTCGTCAAACCATTTGTCACTCATAATCACAGGACCGCCGTTTGCACCGGGTCCCCAACTGTTTTCAACCATCCATTTCTTGGGCGTGCCGTTTTCGTCAAGGTCAACGGCAACGAGCGTCATGGCATGACTTGAACCGCTTGAGTGGGTGAGAATGCGCTGCTTCTTGTCCATGCCGAATGTGGTGCCGAAAAGCGAGCCGAAGTCAAGGTAATCTACGTCGAGCACTCCGCGCTCACGGTCAAAAAATTTGCCTACGTCGCATGAGAAATACATAGCTGTGCTGTCCTTGATAGACGCAATAGCCATCTCCTTGATATCTTCAACGGGCAGATTGACGTATGTCCAGTTCTTGCCATCGTAAGCGTGACGGTCATATTCTATCTCATACAGTTTGTAATACTCGCGACTGGGGTCATTCATGAGCATTACATAGTTATTTGTAAGGTCGTTACCGAGATATTCATCGTAAAAGGACTTAGGAGTGTAAGTTTTTGTATTCACCACATTGCCTTTAGAATCGCGGCGGGTCCATGTAAATTCCGTGGGCGATTCTCCGAGATTAAGGACAAGCATACGGTAAACCTCTCCGAGCATCTCGGTTTTGCGTTTCTGCAAATCAGCGGGTTTAGCCTTCGCTGCCGCTTTATCACGGAGCTCCAAACCGAACTCCTTTAGTTTCAGCCCTATGAGGTTACTCATGCGGGATGTTGAGTTTGAGCTATTGGTTTCGACCATCACCTCGGCAGGCACCACACCATATCTAGAAATAATATCTGAGATACCGGTAAACTGACCTCCGTCGCTGAGAGGGTTTCTGAACAACCAGTCAACGGTTTTGTCGCTCATCGGTTTATCGGATGTATCGATTATACCTTGAAGAAAGAGGTTAGCTTTTTCAAGCTGATCCCAGAAAAAATTGTAGCTCTGCGAGAGTTCGAGCATAGGCAGATCGTGGTCACGCATCATCTGCGCGCGCAAAACGTTAAGACCCGTGAACAGCCAGCAACGACCCGACGAGCGTTGATTGGTGATACCCTTGCTTTTCACACGGTGTGAGAAGCTGGTATCAAAATTATTCTTGTTGGCATGATTGACAGCAAGCGCATTGATGTCGTTGTTAGCAATAGCATTGTGGATAGCCTTGTTTGCAGGGGTTTTCTCGTAGGCATTACGGAAATTGGCAATATCCGATGCCGAGATTCCGCCTGCGGGAGCATCCGCAAACACCGGGAAGGCAAGTGCAAAAGCAGCCCCGATAAAAAATAATGATTTTTTCATTGGTATAACGATTGGTTAATATCC
>CAMWUZ010000097.1 GCA_947177595.1 uncultured Porphyromonadaceae bacterium
ATATTGCTTAGAGGAATGTTTTTTGGACATTCTGCCGCACAAGCACCGGTATTGGTACAGTTACCGAATCCGAGTTCGTCCATCTTCTTGACCATAGCGCGGGCACGACGCTTACGTTCAACCTGACCCTGAGGCAGGAGAGCGAACTGACTCACTTTAGCTGATACGAAGAGCATTGCGGAACCGTTTTTGCAAGCGGCAACACAAGCACCGCATCCGATACAGGTTGCAGAGTCCATAGCCACATCAGCCACCTCTTTTGATATAGGAGTAGCATTAGCATCGGGTGCACCACCGCAGTTGAACGATACATATCCACCCGCCTGCTGAATCTGGTCGAACGCATTACGGTTGACCATCAGGTCGCGAATTACCGGGAAAGCCGCAGAACGCCAGGGCTCGATAGTGATGGTATCACCATCATTGAACTTACGCATATGGAGCTGACAGGTAGTGATGCCCTGCACAGGACCATGGGGATGACCGTTGATGTAAAGCGAGCACATACCGCAGATACCCTCGCGGCAGTCACTGTCAAACACTACAGGCTCCTCTCCTTTTTCAACAAGCTGCTGATTGAGCATGTCAAGCATCTCAAGGAAGCTGCTGCCTGTCGACACGTTGTCGAGGTGATATGTGGCGAACTGGCCTTTCTCTTTAGGACCACGTTGACGCCAAATTTTCAGGTTTACGCTGATTGTTGTTTCCATTTGATATGATTTTTATTTGGTAGGTTATACCGATGAAATTCACCGGCATAACCCCGTGGTTTACTGTTTATGACTTATAGTTACGTGTCTGAACCTGGATAGCTTCATACTTGAGAGGCTCTTTGAGAAGAACGGGCTTCTCATTGTCACCGGTGTATTTCCAGCAGCTCACATACATATAGTGCTCGTCGTCACGCTTAGCCTCTCCGTCAGCAGTCTGATACTCTTCGCGGAAGTGAGCGCCGCAGCTTTCGTTACGGTGAAGCGCGTCAATAGCCATCATCTTAGCCATTACGAGGAAGTCTTCGAGACGGAGCGCCTTTTCAAGCTCGGTATTGAGGTCGTTTGCGCTACCTACTATGCGGAGATCATTGTAGAATTCCTTGCGCACATCCTCAAGCTCATCGATTGCCTTGACAAGGCTCTGGAGGGTACGACCCATACCTACAAGATTCCACATCACATGACCGAGACGCTTGTGGATTTCATCGGGACTCTTGGTTCCTTTGATAGCCATAAGTTTGGCGATTCGATCCTCAACATCCTTCTGAGCTTTGTCAAACTCGGGGGTATCGGTAGTGAAATGAGGCACCTTAATCTGATCGCTAAGATAGTTCTGCATTGTGTAAGGTAGAACGAAGTAGCCATCGGCAAGACCCTGCATGAGGGCGGAAGCGCCTAGACGGTTCGCACCATGGTCAGAGAAGTTACATTCACCTATTGCGAAAAGACCCTTGATTGAAGTCTGGAGCTCATAATCGACCCAGATACCACCCATTGTGTAGTGGCTGGCGGGGAAGATCATCATCGGTGTTTCATAAGGATTATCATCAGAAATCATCTGATACATATCAAAGAGGTTGCCGTAGCGGTCACGGACAACATCAGCACCGAGACGCTGGATAGCATACTTGAAGTCAAGATATACGGCGTTGCCGGTTCCTACACCGTAGCCGGCATCGCAACGCTCTTTCGCTGCACGGCTGGCGATGTCGCGGGGGCAAAGGTTACCGAATGCGGGATAGCGACGTTCCAGATAGAAGTCGCGGTCCTCATCAGGAATATCGGTTGGTTTTTTCTTGCCGGCGCGGATAGCTTCCGCATCTTCTTTTTTCTTGGGCACCCAGATACGGCCGTCATTACGGAGAGATTCGCTCATAAGTGTGAGCTTAGACTGATCCTCACCGTGAACGGGGATACATGTGGGGTGAATCTGGGTGAACGCGAGGTTGGAAAGGTATGCGCCTTTCTTGAATGCCTGAATTGCGGCAGAACCGTTACAACCCATTGCATTGGTAGAAAGGAAGAAAGTACGACCGTAGCCGCCGGTTGCGAGAACAACCGCATGAGCGGCATAGCGTTCAAGCTCACCGGTTACAAGATTACGCACGATAATGCCGCGTGCACGACCGTCAATGATAACGAGGTCAAGCATCTCACGACGATTGTATGATTTCACCTGACCTTTCTGAATCTGACGGTTGAGTGAAGCATATGCTCCAAGAAGGAGCTGCTGACCGGTCTGACCTTTTGCATAGAAAGTACGGCTTACCTGAGCACCGCCGAATGAGCGGTTTGCAAGAAGACCACCGTATTCACGCGCGAAAGGTACACCCTGCTGCACACACTGGTCAATAATATTGTTAGACACCTCTGCGAGACGATAAACGTTTGCCTCACGGCTGCGGAAGTCACCGCCTTTTACTGTATCATAAAAAAGACGATAAACCGAGTCGCCATCATTCTGATAGTCTTTCGCAGCATTGATACCACCTTGAGCAGCAATAGAGTGAGCGCGGCGGGGGCTATCCTGAATACAGAAATTAGATACATTGAAGCCAAGTTCGGCAAGAGTAGAAGCCGCTGATGCACCAGCAAGACCTGTGCCTACCACAATCACATCAAGATTGCGCTTATTGGCGGGATTGACAAGTTTCTGATGAGCCTTGTAGTTGGTCCATTTTTCTGCGAGAGGACCTTCTGGCACCTTTGAGTCAATCTGATATTCGGGGAGCTTGGAGGATTCGATGTCGGCGTAATCCTTCATTATAGGGGTAGAATCAATCATTCCCTCTACATTTTTTAAGTCTGCCATATCTGTGATTGTGTTAATTATTCGTTAGTATTATTTTCACACTCTGCTTTTTCACAAGCCTGCTCGCCGCATGAAGCTGGTTCATTGAAAGGTTCACCGGCATTGAACACATCGGTATCAAGCACATTTGCTGCACTTTTCCACTCATAGTATTCCTTAAGCTGTGTTTCAAAAGCATTCTCGCGGTTTGCACGAACTGTAAACACAATAGCCTGCGCAATGAATAGACCCACAACAATTGTGGTCCACCAACATCCGATGCATTTGAGGCGTTTAATCCAAATGTCGTTGTCCCAACCGGCGCTCTGGAACATTGACCAGAAACCGTGGTTCATGTGGAACCAGAGAGCAACGAAGCCGATAATATAGACAATCGGAGTCCAGATCTGTGAGAATGCGATCTGAATAAACATTGTACCTGCAGCCGGGGGTACTTCAACTCCGTTTGTTTCATACTCACATCCGAGAATTTCAGCAAGCTGCATCTTTGCCCAGAACTGGATGAAGTGAACAACAAGGAATGCAAGAACCACGATACCGAGAACAAGCATATTTTTGCTTGCCCACTCGACCTGCTGGGGACGGCTTGTCACAGCGTAACGGTCAGCACCGCGAGCCTTACGGTTCTGTAGAGTTAGCCAAACTGCATAGATGATATGGATTACAACGAGGGCTGCAAGACCCACTGTCGCTACCAATGCATACCAGTTTGCACCGAGAAATTCACACACTGCGTTGTAGCCCTGAGGCCAGAACAGCGCAACACCGTTCATCAGACAGTGGAATGTTACAAATAGGATTAGGCATGCTCCAGTGACAGCCATCACAAGCTTCCTTCCTATGGATGAGACTGTTAACCACATAGTGATAATAAAATTTAGATTTATTTTCGGTTATTTGAAATTAACGGAACTTATACGTTCTGCAAAAGTAAATTAAATTAGTCATCATTCCAACGATTAAAGAAAAAAATCTTTAACGCTTCCAAAACATTTTACTCCAAGTCGCTTCTCACCTTTTTTTATTATATTTGCACTTCAAACATCAATTTCATCATTTTCCTAATGAAAATACCGCGCTTTTTGAAAAACATTGCCATTGTTGCGGCAATATTCTTTATGCCTCTGACAGGCGTTGCAGAGACATCAGTTATACCGGCTCCGGAATCTATAGTTGAGAAGCCCGGAATATTCAAATTATCTCCGACAACCTCGATAGGATATACCACCAATGAAACAAAAGAATATGCCGAATACCTTAAAGGAGTGCTTGAATCTTCAACAGGCATGACCTTTCAGATAAAAAAGGGAAATGCCACTATTACCCTCGGCATCAATCCCGACAAGGTTAGAAAAGCTGAGGGCTACACACTGGACGTTACTCCGAAAGGGGTGACTGTGACGGGGGCGGATGTTGCGGGTGTTTTCTATGGCATACAGTCGCTTCTCCAGCTACTTCCCTCTGAAATATATTCGGCACACCCGGTTAAGGGAGTTGAATGGGCCTCTCCGTGCGTGAGCATTACCGATGCGCCGGAGCGACCTTGGCGAGGCATGATGTTGGATGTGGCAAGATATTTCCACGACAAGGATTATGTGAAGCATTTCATAGACATGATGGCTATGTACAAGCTAAACAAGCTACAATTCCATCTCATTGACGATTCAGGATGGAGACTTGAGAGCAAGAAGTATCCGCGCCTTACCGAGGTTGGCGCATATGCCGGGCCGGAATACAATAAACTCGGAGGTTACTATACTCAGGAAGATATTAGGGAGATTATTGAGTACGGACGACTCCGCAATGTGGAAATCATCCCGGAAATCGAGTTTCCGGCTCATATTCTCTCAGCAATCGTAGCTTACCCGTGGCTCTCATGTACCGGACTTCAGCATGAGTTGCCCAGACAGCACTTCATAAGCCGCGATCTGCTCTGCGTGGGCAAAGAGAGTTCTATGAAGTTTCTACGGGACATCCTTGACGAAACTGTTGAACTCTTCCCCTCTAAATATATAAATATAGGTGGTGACGAGGCTGTTTATACCCGATGGGAAGAGTGTCCCGACTGTCAGGCTCTTATGAAAAAGGAGGGACTTACCAAGGCTTCGGAACTTCAGGGTTGGCTGACCAATGAGGTAGCAAAGATGATGGCGGAGAAAAACCGCACGGTGATTGGCTGGGAAGAGATTATCACTCGTGGAGAGGTGGACACACCTGTTGTTGCCCTCATTTGGCATAATGTCGCCGATTCAACTCTCGCCACAAAAAGCGGACACAAGGCGATCCTCACCCCAGCCACCCATATGTATCTCGATTTCCCTGAGTCATCTACTCCAGGGGAAATAAAGGCTGCCACATGGATGCCACCGATTTCTCTCGAAAAATGCTATTCAATGCCGGTAAACGACTACAATGATTCATCTACTGTTCTGGGAGTACAGGGATGCCTTTGGAGTGATCAGTTTATTCACGGCACTGTGCTTCAGGAGCTGCCACAACTCAATGAGAACCGATCGGAGAACTATATAGACTATCTGACATTCCCCCGCCTTATGGCTGTAGCCGAAGTGGCGTGGGACAAGGAGAGCAAGAGGGATTTCAATTCATTCAAGAATCGCCTGTCACACCATTACGCCAAGATGGATAATAAAGGTGCTGTTTACCGCATTCCGGAACCGGAGATTGCATCAATGGCTGAATCTCCTGAAGGCGTAACCTTTAGCTTGACCCCATCAGTGCCAGGCTCACAAATCCGCTACACTACCGACGGGACCTACCCCACAGTGCATTCAAAGCTATATGACGGCACACCCGTTACCACCGCATCAAAGCAGGACTTTCATGCAATTACTGTTGTAGATGGCAAAAGGGTTTCTCTCCCGATATATTTTGCTCCCGATTACTCGGCATACAAGCAGTACGGCCATCTTGCAAGCGAGTGGAATCCGTTACAGATTCAGCCTAAACAAGCTAAATGGAATATTGACACTACCGGCAAGATTGCAGGTAACGGTAATTATGAAATAACTTTCATTCCTTTGACCGGGGATGCAAAAATTCATCTCGGCGCCCTCGCGCTATACAAACGGAATGAAAAAGTAGCAGAAGTAAACGGAGAAAACACCATAACCATAAACCCGGTACAATATAACTTCAGCGTTGACTCCTTTGAGGCAGGTACACCGTTTACCATTGTTATTGACCAGTGGGGAGAGAATGCCGCTGAATCTCACGGACTCATTTTTATTCGCAAGATTGATTGACAATGAGCTATATAGATAAACTAACTGCCTTTTTTGAAGAATTAAAAGAAAATAACAACCGTCCGTGGTTTGCCGCACATAAGCAGGAATATGAGGAGCTACGCGCGCTGTGGCTGGAAGATATTGACCGTATGATCGCGGCAATGACTGTATGGGAACCGTCACTTGCGGGACAAACTGCCAAGGGTAGCGCATATCGCATATACCGCGATACACGCTTCAGCCCCGACAAAACTCCTTTCAAACTATATTTTTCTGCAGCCGTATCACCTTGGGGAAGAAAGACCCACCGTGCCGGATACTATAT
>CAMWUZ010000098.1 GCA_947177595.1 uncultured Porphyromonadaceae bacterium
AGGTTGACCATAAGAAGGTGAAATTCGTAAACCGTTACGGCATCACTCTCGCCGCAGATATGTACATCCCCCGGGGTGCAGAAGGCAAACTTCCGGCGATTGCGGTTAGCGGACCTTTCGGAGCGGTCAAGGAGCAGAGCTCCGGGTTGTATGCCCAGCAACTCGCTGAACGCGGTTTCCTCACAATTGCCTTTGATCCTTCATTTACAGGTGAGAGCGGAGGTATGCCCCGCCGTGTCGCTTCACCCGACATCAATGTGGAGGATTTCTCGGCAGCCGTTGATTTTCTTTCCGTCCAGCCGGATGTTGATCCGGAGCGCGTTGGCATTCTCGGAATATGCGGCTGGGGAGGCATCGCTATCCAGGCGGCAATCAATGACCCGCGTATCAAGGCAACCGTTGCCTCGACCATGTATGATATGACCCGCGTGACCGCCAACGGATATTTCGATGCCGACAACTCGGCGGAGAAGCGCAATGCAACACGCGCAGCACTCGCGCGACAGCGCACGGAAGACTACCGCAACGGCTTTTATCAGCGTGCCGGAGGGGTGGTTGACCCTCTTCCCGCAGACGCTCCCGATTTTGTGAAAGGTTACCATGACTATTACAAGACTCCACGCGGATATACTGAGCGCAGCGGCAACTCTAACGACGGGTGGAACGTCACGTCCGCGCTCCCGTTCATGAACTTCAAGTTCTTTGAATATGCCGGGGAACTTGACCGTGCTGTAATGATCGTGCATGGCGAAAAGGCTCACTCACGCTATTTCGGTGAGGATACTTTCAAGAAACTCCGCGGCGATAACAAGGAGCTGCTGATAATCGCGGATGCAACCCACGTTGACTTATACGACCGGCTCGACAAGATTCCGTTCAATCAAATCGCTACCTTCTATTCAACCTTTATGCCTGAAAAGAAATGACAACAGCAGAATTTTTAAGCATTATGGAATCTGGCAAAGTTATCGTTGCCGGAGCACCGGTGCATAAGAAAATGCATGAACTGAGTCAGGAGGCTATCCGCATCACACTACAGATAAACAATGCCTATCATACTCCTGAAGAAATAGTTGGACTGATGAGCGAGCTGACAGGCGGGATAGTGCATGAAACGTTCAGACTCTTTCCACCTTTCAACACCGACTGCGGCAAGAACCTGCATTTCGGCAAGCGGGTTTTTGTCAACAGCGGGTGCAAGTTTCAGGATCAGGGAGGCATTTATATAGGTGATGATGTGCTCGTAGGGCACAATTGCACGATAGCGACTCTCAATCATGTGGAAGACCCCGACCGTCGCGGAGACATGACCGCACAACCCGTAAGGATTGGAAACAAGGTGTGGATCGGAGCAAACGCGACCATACTTCCCGGAGTGACGATAGGTGACGGAGCCATCATTGCTGCAGGAGCGGTTGTTACAAAAGATGTTGCTCCCCGCACGGTGGTCGGAGGGATTCCCGCTAAAGTCCTGAAAAAAATCTGATAAGGTATTCTTGATTAGAAACTGAGCTTGAAGCCACCCATGGCGGTAAAGCCTGGCATATCATAGCCCCGGTTTATAACATAATGGGTATCGGTGATATTCTCCAGACGGGTGAATACCGATATATAGCGGCAAATCTCATACGCTATCTTCATATTAAGCAGCGCGTAGTTCTGATGCTTAACCTCATCAGCAACATAGAGACCGCCAGTGCCTTTGATATCCGCTCCTATCTGAAGTTTCTTAACCGGAGTCCAGTCCACACCTAAATAATACTGATTTTTTGGAGCTCCGGTGAGATTGGTGAGGGAGGTGTGCATATAGCTGTATGTGGCGAAGAGGCTCAGGCAGGACAGCGGATGGCTTTGGGCGGACACTTCGATACCTTTGTTGGTGAAGCGTCCGGTATTCTGATTCTTCATATCCACGGTCTGTATCAGATTGTAGCCTCGTGAATAATAAGCGGTGAGGTCTATGCTGAAATAGCGTGAGAAATATTTGCCGACGGTCACCTCATAGTTCATCATCTTCTCGGGTTGCAGGTCAGGGTTAGCCATACGGTAGAGGTATAGCTCCCTGAATGAGGGATTGCGGTAGCCCATTGCCAGATTGCCTTTGAGCGTGATGTCAGCACCGGGATTGATCGAGAATCCGCACTGCGGCACCCATCGGGTATCGAATTTATCGCTGTTGGCAACCCTGAGTCCGCCGTTAAGGTTGAGGATATTGCCGGCAAGTGATTGCGACAGGGTGATATACGGAGAATATTCCGTTATATTCTTGCGCCCGAGAGTGCTGACAGACCCTTCGGTATGGTTGTTGCCGCCGGAAACTGGAATTTCTCCAGAATAGATGTCAAAATCAAATCCGACAGTTACCGCAGCACCGCTCCAGGGCTTGAAGTTCTGATACACAATCGCTCCGAAGCGGTCATCCTTGCTGTGGAAATGGCGCGGATCATCTACAAAATGGTTGCCGTAGCTGAAATATGTGCGGATGGCGCCGGAGGTGGAGCCATAATTGTTCGTAGCGGTAAGTGATGCTTCACCCCGGGTGATATCCTGACTGTAAATAGCGGTAGATTCGGGATTGGATAGCTTGGGATATATAGGGTCATTGCCACGGAGATTCATAAGGGTAAAATCGGCGGTACCTTTCCATCTGTCGGAAAAATCATAGCTCATTTTAGCATAACCTTCCGCCTGCTTGAAATCGAAATGCTTCACCGTGCCGTCAGTGCGGTTGTATGATACCGATGCAAGTGAGGAGAATCTGCCATATCTCACCGTATTGGTCGCGGATGAGAGCCATGTGTTGTAAGAGCCGTACTGCGAGGTGATTGTGGTGCGCACTCCGTTGGCGGCAGGATTGCGTGTGATGATATTGACAGCTCCCGCCATAGCGTTCGAACCATAGAGCACAGAGCCGGGGCCGCGGAGCACCTCGACTTTCTCCACCGATTCCTTACCATAGAAATCGGCGATATGGTGAGAATATATTCCGGCGAACTGTGGTTGACCGTCAACCATCATGAGCACTCCGCTGGCACGGTCACCTCCCACGCCTCTGAGCTTGATGTGACCGGAGCCGCCGCTGCTGCTCACTCCGAAGCCGAAAACCGAACGCTGGGTCACAAACAGACTGGGAACCATGCCTGAGAGAACGGAAAGCACCTGAGTGTGTCCCGCTGCCTCCAGCCGTTGTCTGCCGATTACAGAAACAGTGTATGGAAGCAGACGACGAGGCACAGAGCCGGGAGTTCCGGTAACGATTACCTCATCAAGCTGACGAACAGAGTCGGGATATTCTTCAGCAAAGGTTGACGGTGCTCCTGTCACAACCAGTGCGCTTAAAGCGATTGCGCAACGCCGGGTAAGATTCATATATGAATGTGATAAGATGAAAAAAGAGCTGCTTGCGATGCGGATAATGACAACCGCCATGCAGCAGCTCTTCAGTTATATGTCAAGTTCAATTATTCTTCAATTACTACAAGACGGTATTTCTGACTGCCCACTCCGAGCTTTTCGGCATGCTCGAGAATATGGGTGCCCATTCGGGAATTGATGCGCTCCATGAGTTCATCTTTGCCGGGGTCGTCGGAGTTGGCCACAAGATCAACGCAGGCACGGTCAAGAGCCACGGGGTCAAGAGATGCGAGCACTCCGAGATCAGCCATAGAGGGAGCTGCGGGATTGCCGTTGCAGTCACAGTCAACCGACAGGCGGTTAGCCACATTTATATAAAGAATGCGGTCGCCGGTATAGTCTGTTACAGCTTTCGCAGCCTCAGCCATTGACTCGATGAAAGTTTTCTGCTCGGCGGTATTCTGCCAGATACTGTCAACATTAGCTGTCTTGCCGCCGGAATGGATATATGCCTTGCCGGCTGATGAGGCGAGACCGATAGATATATTCTTGAGCGCTCCGCCGAATCCGCCCATCTGGTGACCCTTGAAGTGAGAAAGCACGATCATGAAGTCATAGTCGGCGATATTCTTGCCTACGATGTCTTTTGTGAGATGAGTGCCGCCGGCAACCGGAATTTCAATCTCGCCGTCAGCATCAAGAATGTCCACTCCGGCAAGGTCGGTGAAGCCATGCTCTTTTGCCGCCTTGAGATGAGCTTCGGTGGTGTTGCGGTTTCCGGCATAAGCGGTGTTGCATTCGATAAAAGTGCCGTTTACGAGGCGCACGAAATCACCTATGAGAGCTGTATCAAGATGGTTTGATTTGTTGGACTCGCCGGTAGAAATCTTGATGCCGATATTCTTACCTTCAGCCTTGCGACCGAGAGCCTCATATACCTTGATTATGTTCTGAGGATTGATATCCTTGATATAATATACCGTAGGGATTGAATCCTCCTGCGCTACAGTTTCGGTAGCCTGAGATGCTTTGGTGGTGCATGAAGTGGAGATAATCATGGCAGCGACAGCGCCAAAGCTCAGAAATGTTCTTAGTCTATTCATTTCAATTTTTGGTTTATTCGTAAAGATAAGTCAGAAAAGTTCTGACCGCCACAAAATTAATAAGTTTTTGCCATGCAGCGGTATTTTCGTGAAAAATGGTAGGTATTATCCGAAAATTGGTAGGAGGAGAAATCAGTAGCCGAAAAGTGCGAGTATAGTCGGCGCAAGCAGGGCGGTAAAGAGTCCGTTGATAGTGAGTCCCAGCGAAGCCCATGCTCCGTAGCGGTGACCGCCGGCATCTATCGCCGCCGATGTGCCGAGGGCATGAGCGGCTGTGCCCATCGATAATCCCTGAGCCATAGGGCTGTGCACCCTTGTCATGTTCATAACCCTGAATCCGGTCATACCGCCGAATATACCTACGCATACAACCACGGCGGCGGTGAGTGGCGGAATGCCTCCGACAGCGGCTGTCACCTCCATGGCTATCGGGGTTGTGACAGACTTTGATGCAAGGCTGAGCACCACCTCGCGGGTGGCTCCGAGCAGATCGGCAATCAGAACAACGGATACTATTCCGGCAACGCATCCGGCAAGTTCAGCAACGAGAATGGGCAGCAACTGCTTGCGGATAGTGGAGAGCTGACGGTAAAGCGGCACACCGAGAGCCACTACCGCCGGTTTCAGCCAAAACTCGACTATACTTCCTCCAGCGGTATAGGTTTCATAAGGAATCCGCGCCAGATAGAGGAAGGCGATGAGCACTGTCACCGAAACCAAAATCGGATTTAGCAGTGCGATGCCGGTTCGGATAAACAGCTGACGCGCAGCCACAAACACAACAAATGTCAGGGCAAGAAGAAAATAGCTATTTTCGAGAAATTCCATGGCGGTTGAAGTATTTGCGGGAAATCTGGTGGATGTGACCTGTGAGAGCGAGAACAATCACGGTGCTTGCCGCGGCAGCGACTACTATAGGCAGCCACTGGTCGGCGATAAGGTCGAAATAGCCCATCAGTGCTACTCCCGCCGGCACAAAGAAGAAACCGAGATTTTTGACAAGAAAGTCTGCCGCACCCTCAACATATTTGAGCTTTATAATCCTGAGACTCAGACAAAGAGTGAGGAGCAGCATACCGATAATGCTGGAGGGTACGCCGGTACCGGTGACCCATACTATCAGCTCTCCGATAGCGAGAAACGCAAAAATCACTGCCAATTGAATAATAGCCATAACCAATGAGTTGATTCCACGCTGCAAAAGTAATATTTATTTATTATTTTTGCAGGGCATACCGTGATGCAGAGGTCCGTAGGGGATTGAGCGGCGGGATGTGACATAAGATAGCGTTTACTTGACGCTCTTTCTTGGCAATCAGAAATCTGGCAGTTTCTAATTGGAGTCAGGAATGAGACAGACGGTAGATGCCGCTGTGGAGTATATAATCTTATCCGGAATAGAGTGTTTTGATATTCCGGGAAAGAGTATATACATATCTGCGTGAGGCCTCTGCATGTTTGTCCGTTTTTACTCCAATGGGCAAGCCAGAGCCTCTGATTGTGGAACGGGCAACAAGTATGGTTCTCACACTCTCTTTTTATTGAAGAAGTAAAAGCCAACGAAGTGAACCCGGCGGCATCTGGTAAAACAATGAAAATATATCTTATCTATGGCGAGAGGGATTCCGGCAAGACCACTACTTGCGCTAAAATATTGAAATCCCTCATTGCATTAGGGGCATCAGTGAATTCTTATGAGACCCTCAGGTGGAAGGATGATTTCAAGGCTTTGACTGCCTTTCAGGGAAAAACAATCGGTATCTATTCGCCGGGTGACAGTAAAACTCAGCTTCAGGCGGCAATCAATATGGGTAAAAACAAGGGTTGCGATATACTTATCGCAACAATCAGGAAAAATATTGCCTATAAGGA
>CAMWUZ010000099.1 GCA_947177595.1 uncultured Porphyromonadaceae bacterium
GTATTATCACTACTCCGCGTCATCATGCATATCTTAAAATTTCAGAAGGGTGCGATCGGTTTTGTGCGTTTTGTGCTATTCCTCTGATTACAGGCAGGCACCATTCGCGTACTCCTCAGGAAATTGAAGCCGAGGTGAAAATGCTTGTTGGTCGTGGAGTAAAGGAATTTAATATAATTGCTCAGGATCTGTCGGCATACGGCACAGATTTATCCGCAGACCGAAAAAGCGTACTGGCAGATTTATTGAAACGCTTGTCTGACATAGAGGGAGTGGAGTGGCTGAGATTGCATTATGCATATCCTGCAGGTTTCCCAAAAGACATACTTCCCGTAATGGCTGAAAGGGATAATGTTTGCAAATATCTTGATATAGCCCTCCAGCATATCAGTGATAAAGTGCTGAAAGCGATGAGACGCAAAGTAGGTAAGAGGGAAACACTTGAGCTTCTGGAAGAAATTCGCTCAGGAGTGCCGGGTATTCATCTGCGAACCACTTTGATGACCGGATTTCCGGGCGAAGGAGAAGAGGAATTTGCAGAATTGCTAAAATTTGTAAAAGATCAACGCTTTGAGCGGATGGGCGCATTCGCATACTGTGAAGAAGAGGGTACTTTCGCTGCAAAAAATTATAGGGATGATATTCCTCAATCGGTAAAAGAGAAGCGTTTGGATGCCTTAATGGAGGCGCAGCAGGAAATTTCTGAAGAAATTCAGAATTCAAAAGTCGGCTCGGTACTCAAAGTTATGGTTGACAGGGAAGATGCCGATTATTTTATCGGCAGAACGGAATGGGACTCGCCGGAGGTTGATCCTGAGGTTATGATAGCAAAGGAATCCGGAATCAAGCGCGGAGAGTTTTGTAATGTAAAAATAACAGAGGCTTTACCATTTGAATTGATTGGTATAAAGGAATAGAGATGTTGGATAAGGATAATAAATATGTACAGGTTGCAGAAAGATGTTTGGAAATGAACATCCCTTTTGCACTATATATGTTTCCTGATGACGAATCTTTTCATTTTGTCGCCGCGCAAAAGGTTAAAGATATATCAGTAGCAGATTTCTGTGAAAAATCTCCAGCCGGTACCTTTGCTATATCTCCCTTTATCCCAAGTAAAACAATTGAAGTGATTGTGCCGCAACTCACACCGGAAGACATATTGGAGCTGAAAACTGTTGTTTGTGAATCAGGAAATGAGAATTTTCCGTTTGAAACGACATTTGAAGAGTATTCGCAGTCTGCTGCCACTGTAATTAGCTTGTTGAAGCAATCCGGAGGGAAAGTGGTATTGAGTCGGGTTATTGTTGCTGAAGGGAAGAATCCGATATCGGTGGCTCTATCATATTTCAGCTCATTACCTTCAACTTTCCGCTCTATCTTCTATACGCCGTCAAAAGGCATCTGGTTGGGAGCTACCCCGGAGATTCTTGCCGCATATTCAGCAATAGATAAGAAATTGCATACCATGTCCCTTGCCGGTACAAGACTGTATGGTACAGACGGGGAGTGGGATGAAAAAAATATAGAGGAACATAATTTCGTTACTGATTTTATCAGAAGTGTCCTTACTGACAGGTGTGGCAAAATAAAAATCTCGGCTCCGTTTTCATTGCGATACGATTCGGTGGAGCATCTTTGTGAAACAATAGAGGCGCATGATGTCACCGATTTTGCAAGTGTTTTGAGCAATCTGTCTCCGACCCCGGCGGTGTGTGGCACTCCGAGAGATTTCGCTCTTGATGCCATACGGCAGGCAGAAGCTCACTCCAGAGATTGCTATGGAGGATGGCTTGGAGTAAAAGCCGGCGGCGAAATAAGAACTTTTGTGAATCTTCGTTGCACGAAGATATATCCCGGTAAAAATACCGGTACCAATATATATATGGTGTATGCAGGTGGGGGCTTTACCGCTGAGTCTGTGATTGAGGATGAATGGAGTGAAGCCGGACAGAAAGCATCGTCATTATTGAAATTTTTAAAACGGATGTAACAGATGGATAAAAATGAGAAAAAGGGCAGTCCTGCCATCGCTATATTTATCGCAGTGACATTGGTTGCTGCCGCATCCTTTGCACCGTTGAAAAAATGGAGTTCGGGAGTATTGAAGGATTTCAGTCTGGTATCTGATGTGCTGTACGACTCGCTACTGATAGATGATGAGGATGTAGAAGATACCATTGCTCTTCCAGACATAGATCCGGCACTTCTCATTGCCATGCAGTCGGATACAGTAAAACCTAAAAAAGTTATTAAGGAGGAGGCTGACTCTTTATGTGGAGAAGATGTGGAAGAAGATGAGCCGGTATTACCCGAACCTATATCTGTTGAAAGAACGGAATCCGGTATTCTTCCTATAGAAGATTATTCTCCCTCCGGCAATGGACTCTCGAATTTGAAATCAGCGTTGAATTCGGGTAGATTGGCAAGAATAGCTATTGTAGGAGACAGCTATATCGAGGGTGATATATTCGCTCAGGATGTCAGGGAGAAATTACAGACAATTTATGGCGGAAGTGGAGTGGGATATATGAATATGTATTCGGAATTTCCCGGTTTCAGACGCTCTGTAAGGCAGAGTGGCAAAGGTTGGACAATTCACATGGCAGGTAAATCAGGTTCCAAAGACAAATATATGGGGTTGTGGGAAAATTATTTCACATCAGATGGCAATGCATTTTCTCAATATAAGGGAACTGAAAAGCCGGCTCATGTTGATTCTTGGAGTATATCAAAATTTCTTTTTATCGCGCCTGATGATTGCAAAATAAAGATAAAAGCTAATGAAATCGAGTCGGAACATAAGGTAACAGGTTCTGAATATGTGCAGTATGTGGAAGTCGTGGTGCCGGGTACTAATGATTTGTCTATATCAGTGGCTTCTTCCTCTATAATTGGTCTCGGCGTATGGCTTGATTCCGAGAGGGGAGTCAGTGTGGATTGTATGTCGTCACGCGGATTCTCAGGAGTCACATTGGCGAGTATAAATCCGTCAATTGCCGCAGAATCCAGACGGGTGATTGATTATGATCTGATTGTGCTTGAATTCGGAATAAATGCTCTTACGGCAAAACAGAAGGATTACTCTGTTTATTGTAAAAGAATGGTAAATGTTGTCAGACATTTGAGAGAATGCTATCCCAACGCCGATTTTCTGTTGATGGGTATCGGAGACAGGGGACAAAAAAAAGGGACTTCGGTTAAAAGTATGAGCACGGTACCCAACATGATTGAGGCACAGAGAACCGTTGCGCGTATGGCAGGGTGCCTATTCTGGGATACAAGAGCTGCGATGGGTGGCGAGAATGCGATTGTCGAATGGTCTAAGAAAGGAATGGCTAATAAAGATTATATCCATCTTACTCACAAAGGTGGCGCCACTCTTGCAGAGGAGTTTGTTAACGCTTTGGAGCAGAAATTAAAATGAGAGGTTTCTTATTTCTGATATTATTTTTTTCACAACTTGTAGTTTGCGCGCAGGTCGCTGATCCGGATACGGATGATCAGAATGACACCGAGGTGCGTGAAAGGGGAGTTGTGCTATATAATGACGGAAAGATAGACAGTGGGCAGATTCCTTCTTTTATCAAAAGAGGTGCCAATAAGATACAGTTTAACGGTGCAGACTGGAGCGCTCTCAGAGAAGCGGCGGCAAATACCGGAACAGATGTTTTCTCAATCGTGCATATCGGCGACAGCCATATTCAGGCAGAAATCGGCACATCAGTTACCAGAGAAATGCTTCAACTTGATTTTGGTAATGCCGGTAGAGGACTTTTGTCTCCGCTGAGACTTTCTGGGACTAATCAGCCTACAGACTATGCGATAGAAAGTGGAAGCCGGTGGCAGTCAGAGAAGGTAATGCGTCCACCATGGAATCATTCGATGGGTTTTAACGGAACTTCGCTGACGCTTGCAGGAAACAGGGGAAATTTGCGAATTTATACTGCAGACGGAGAGGAAAGCTATAATCCGTTTACCTCGATACGTCTTTTCTATGAAGGACAGCTTACGGTTACAGGTGTGGCTAATGAGTATGGGATGCCTGTGCCATATAAAGTCAAGTCAAGTACTGGCTATGTTGATATTTCTCTATGGCAGTCACTTACTGTTGCAGACATAACTTTTGAAACATCAATGGGTTTTACTTTTTTCTGCGCATCTGTTACCAATGAGCGCCCGGGGTTGATTTACAACGCAATAGGTAATAACGGAGCGACTTATTATACTTATAACCGGCTTGGTAAAACAGCCACAGGAATTAAAGATCTTTCTCCGAATCTAATTATAGTGTCGCTTGGCGCCAATGAAGCGTTTGGCAGACTTGATATACTTGAATTCCGGCGCAATCTGAATAATTTCGTTACATCACTCAAACAAAATAATCCTGAAGCCGAAATATTGCTTGTTACTCCTATGGAGTGTCAGAAAAGCGTTGTGCGTCGCACAGGGACAGGTCGGAGAGTGCGTCGCGTGAAAAGTTATACTGTAAATACGAATATTCTGCCAATACGCAACGAGATTTTGCGGTATGGCAGAGAAAAAAATATAGCCACATACGACTGGTATGATGTTGCTGGCGGTACCGGAGCATCTTCCTTGTGGATAAACCGGGATCTTTATAGCGGAGATAAGGTGCATCACACATCTTCAGGCTATAAGGTTGCAGGAAAACTTATGTATGAGGCAATTATTAACGCATTAATACCCAAGAAATAAAGATGGATAAAATAACCGGCTTTTTCTCCGGCTTCGATATAGATAAAGTATGGCAGGTATTGAAATTCGATGCCGCCAATCCCTTGCTTTTCAATACTGGTCTGTTTTTACTCCTGTTCGTAGGATTTATTATAATATACCGTATATTAAGAAAATGCAAGTGGCTGAAACTGATTTTTGTAATTCTTTTTTCCCTGTATTTCTATTATAAATCTTCCGCCGAATACTGTTTTATACTTCTGGGAGTATGTGTAAGTGACTATGTGCTCGGTATTCTGATGGGCTCTGCTAAAAGAAACTGGGTGCGGAGGATTATAGTTGCGGTGAATGTGATAATAAATGTTGGAATGCTGGTGTATTTCAAATATTTCAATCTGCTACTCAGTACAATAGCTAATTTCAGCGGACAGGAATTTGACGCTCTTGATATTATTCTTCCGGCTGGTATCTCTTTCTTCACATTCAGGTCGATAAGTTATATAGTTGACATATATCGAGGTGAAATTGAGTCCTGTACTGATTTCCTCGCCTATACATTCTACCTCACTTTCTTCCCGCCGCTGCTTGCAGGTCCCGTTGTCAGGGCAAAGGATATGCTTCCGCAGGTTAAACTGAATCCGGAGGCTTCAAGGATAATGGTGGGAGAAGGTATGTTTTTGATTATAATAGGTCTTGTAAAAAAGGTAATAGTCGCCGACTACATCAGTCAGAATTTCGTGGATCGAATTTTTGATAATCCCTCTCTGTACAGTGGTTTCGAGAATCTGATGGGTATGTATGGATTCACGATTCAACTATATTGTGATTTTTCCGGCTACAGTGACATGGCAATAGGTATTGCATTGCTCCTTGGCTATCGTTTCATCGATAATTTCCGTTCTCCATTAAAATCCCAGAGTCCCACAGAGTTCTGGCGCAGATGGCATATCTCATTATCTACATGGCTTAGGGACTATGTTTATATTCCTATGGGTGGTAACCGCTGTTCAAAGACCCGCCGTAATATCAATCAGATGAACACCATGCTTATAGGAGGTTTATGGCACGGTGCGTCATGGATGTATCTGATATGGGGCGGTCTGCAGGGAATATTTCTTATCGGTCACAAAGAGTTGAAAGGCGTATTCGGTAAAAAAGCAGTGGACAAATCAGAAGAGGTAAAGAAAGAAAAATCAAGATGGCGTGTTATCGCAAACATATTCCTGACATTCAACCTTATTGCTATCAGTTTTGTATTTTTCCGAGCCAGATCAATGGAAACAGTGCGTGAAATGGCGAATCAGATATTCCATAACTTCCACATCTCTGTGGCTCCGCAATTTATCGAAGGTTATCTGATGATTGTAATAGCTATAGTTGGCGCGTATCTGATGCATTTTGCGCCTGAGCGTTGGACCCATAAGCTCAAAGGAAAATATATAGCTATGCCACTTGTATTACAAGCTATTATTCTCGCCATAATTATTTTGATAATAATTCAGGTGAGAAGCAGTGAGATTGTGCCCTTTATTTACTTGCAGTATTAAAAGTCAGAAGACCAGAGAATAATATTCTCAGGAGTGGACTTTGG
>CAMWUZ010000100.1 GCA_947177595.1 uncultured Porphyromonadaceae bacterium
CGAGCCGTCAGGGCATAGGCACCGGAGTATTCTTCGGTATGCTTGTCGCTATAACCGTCGGAATCGTATTTGTGCCGTTTTTCTTTGTCAATGTGATGAAGTTCACTAAAAAGTTCAGCAAAAAGAGATGAGAAAACTTCTATATATCGTTCTCCCCACGCTTTTGTTCACTCTGAGCGTTCTTTGTGGGGCTTGTTCGGCTATGAGAGATTGCCGTAAGGTAAATATCGAACTTCCGGATTCTATTCCCGGCATGACGGATACAGCCTCCATAGCAGATGTTGACTGGTGGACATTCTACGGTGATTCCATTCTCAACACGTTGATAAACCGGGCGCTGACTCACAATCGGGAGTTTCTTGCGGCTGCCGAAAATGTTGAGCGGCTGCGTCAGCTTTATGGAGTGGCAAAAGCAGATTTCTTCCCCTCTGTCGGCATACAGGCTTATGCCCAGAGGGAAAACACTCATTATGCAGACGAATCTTTTTCAGGTGACAACGAGCTTGGGCTCAAGGGCGTGCTTAGTTGGGAGGTTGACCTCTTCGGAAATATCAGATGGGCGGCGAAAAAAAATAAGGCTGCTTATGCGGCGGCGATAGAAGACAGGAGAGCGATGCAGATTACTCTCATAGCCGAAACCGCCACGGCATATTTCAACCTTATCGCTCTTGAAACAGAGGCGAAAATTGTCAGCCGCACGATTGACACACGTGCTGAAGAGCTTGCTAAGGCAAAACTCAGATATGAGGGAGGACTCACATCGGAACTCCCGTACCTGCAGGCTCAGGTGGAATACACTACCGCAAAGTCACTTGTGCCGGTTATTGAGAAGAATCTTGAAACCACCCGAAATGCCCTCGCACTCCTTCTCGGAGATTTTCCCGGAAAGGAAATTGAAGTCAACAGTGCCGGTCATATATCTGTGCATCCTAAGTATATTCCTATCGGATTACCGGCAGACCTTCTCACCCGGCGACCTGATATCCGCGCATCGCGCATGAGGCTTGCTCAGGCGGGTGCATCTGTCGGAGTGGCTCATGCGGCACGGTTTCCCACTCTCAGCTTTTCTCTGAATGGTGGATTTGAAAATGACACCTTCGGCAAGTTTTTTGATTCGCCATACTCTTTCTTAAGCGGCAATATCTTTGCCCCGGTTTTGGATTTCGGTAGAAAGAAAAGAGCATATAAATCGGCAGTGGCGGCTTACAATCAGGCTGGATATGAATATGAACAAGTGGTGATTGAGGCTTTTAGGGAAACTGCGGATGCTCTTGCCGATTATATCAAGGCACGCGAAACATCCGATTCACGCACGGCTCTCAGAGATGCCGCCAGGAAGTACACCGATCTTGCGCGGCTCCAGTATCGGGGCGGTGGCAGCAGCTATCTCGATGTGCTTGATGCACAGAGGCGTTACCTCGATGCGGAAATAGGTCTCACCAATGCCATAAGAGACGAGCGTATCGCCTTGGTGCTCCTGTATAAGGCGCTGGGCGGAGGATGGTCAATTGACGCGCCTGTCAGTCGTTGAGCGGAATCTCCCCGGATTGTGACAAAGAGGAGTTGTTACACCGATCTTGCGCGGCTCCAGTATCGGGGCGGTGGCAGCAGCTATCTCGATGTGCTTGATGCACAGAGGCGTTACCTCGATGCGGAAATAGGTCTCACCAATGCCATAAGAGACGAGCGTATCGCCTTGGTGCTCCTGTATAAGGCGCTGGGCGGAGGATGGTCAATTGACGCGCCTGTCAGTCGTTGAGCGGAATCTCCCCGGATTGTGACAAAGAGGAGTTGTAATACCTCGTGTCATTTGTTATCTCTCTGCCTATATAGTCAGGCAGATCCACCTTTTCATGCAGGTTTTCAAGCTCGATTTCCGCTATCACGAGTCCATGCAGGGCACCGTGATACACATCTATCTCCCACCTTCCGTCGCGATACCGGGTTTTGTCGATTACCGGAGATGTCTCGCAATCCTCAATCATCTCGCGGGCATCGCTCACAGGTATCTTATACTCCCATTCGTTTCTCTCCGCGCCGTGATTGCGGCTTTTCACGGTGAGGTATGCCGAATCGCCGGCGATGCGGAGTCGCACTGTTGCATCAGGGGCGGTATTGAGATATGTCTGTACAAAACGCACTCCTTCCGTGCAGCGTGAGCGCCACGAGTCGTTTTTTACCAGAAATTTAAGTTCAGTCTCTTTAGCCATGAGTAACTTTACTTTGCTTTGTTGCAAAAATAGCAAAAATGGATGTAATTTTGGAGTATGATTTCACAATCGCAACACGTTATCAGTCGTTTTGCACCCTCACCCACAGGACGGATGCACCTCGGTAATATCTTTACCGCACTGGTTTCGTGGCTTGTGGCTAAGAAATATGGAGGGAAATGGCTGCTGCGGATTGAAGACCTTGACCCCCAGCGCTCACGAATTGAATATGCACGGCAGATTGAAGATGATCTCCACTGGCTCGGTCTGCAATGGGATGAGGGCGGAATTGAAGGTTCTGATGCCGGTGCACCATACATTCAGAGTCTGCGCAGCGATTTTTATAATGAGGCATTGGCGGCTCTTACTGAAAAAGGGCTGACCTATCCATGCTATTGCACGAAAGCCGATATTGCGGCGACAAATGCGCCTCATGCATCCGACGGCAGAATAATATATCCGGGTACTTGTCGCGACAATCCGCCTGCAAATCCTTCCCGTCCCCCTGCCGTCAGATTGCGTATGCCGGATTTGAAAGTGGAGTATGAGGATATGGTATTCGGTAAGTTTAAAACCGATATGGCTGCTCAGTGGGGTGATATTGTGCTACGGAGAGCCGACGGCGCTTGGGCGTATCAGCTCGCGGTAGTAGTGGATGATGCGGCGATGGGAGTCACTCATGTTGTAAGGGGAGTGGATTTGCTTGATTCATGTGCCCCGCAGAGTCTTATTGCTGATATGTTGGGTGTCTCTGTTCCGCAATATATTCATCTCCCTCTTATATGTAACTCCGATGGCATCCGTCTCAGCAAGCGCGACAGCTCCCTCGCTATGGATGCCCTTCGCACTTGTTTCACTCCGCGTCAGGTGATTGGATTGCTCGCATCGGTTGCCGGAATTATGGAAAAGCCCGGAGAAATTTCTCCTAACGAACTGATAGATGTTTTTGACATATCACGTCTTCCGCGAAAAGACAAAATAATAATTGACTTATGCAACAGGAAAAACTTTGGAACAGCAATTACTGGAAAGTAATGTGCAGTAATTTTCTGCTCTTTTTTGCATTCTATATACTCACTCCGCTCCTCCCGATATATCTTGACCGCCAGTTTGCCGCCGACAAGCACCTGATAGGAATTGTGCTCTCTGGTTATGTCGTTGCGGCGTTGCTCGTCCGACCGTTCAGCGGATTCATGGTTGACTGCTTTAACCGCAAGAAAGTCCTCATGCTCTGCTTCTTCGTATTTTTTATCTGCTTCACAGGCTACATAGGGGCGGGCACGATTCTTATGTTTACTATAGTCAGGACTTTCCATGGCATCCCGTTTGGCGCGGCAACAGTGGCAAACAGCACTGTGGCTATTGACGTTGTTCCATCCTCCCGCCGAAACGAAGGAATAGGTTTTTACGGGTTGAGCAATAACCTTGCTATGGCTATTGCTCCCAGTGTTGGAATATATGTTTATCACGCCACCGACAATTTTTCATTGCTTTTCTGGATAGCCCTTGTTCTCGCATTAGCCGGATTCTGCACCGCATCATCCGTGAGACTGCCCAAAAGGGAGATTGTAAGCGCCAAACCCGCTATGAGTCTTGACCATTTCTTCCTCACAAGAGCATGGCTTATGGCGGTTAATATCATTCTCTTCGGACTTTGCTGGGGAGTGATGAGCAATTATGTGGCTATTTACGGGCAGGAAAAACTCGGTATAACAGATGGTACCGGGTTATTCTTCATGATACTAAGCATGGGGCTTTTTGTGAGCAGACTGATTGGTAATAAATCGTTAAGGCAAGGAAAAATTACATCTAACGGGGTGAGGGGAGTGCTGCTGTCAACTATAGGCTTCACTCTCTTTGCATCCTCACTCGGGCAGTGGAGCTACTACCTTTCCGCGCTGTTTGTGGGACTCGGTAACGGGCAGATGTACCCCGCCATGCTGAATATGTTTGTCAAAGTGGCGCGGCACGATCAGCGCGGCACAGCTAATTCATCTATATTGACCTCCTGGGATTTAGGCATGGGTCTCGGGATACTTGCCGGAGGTTTCATAGCCGAATACATTAGCTTTACCGCTGCCTTCTGGGTAACAGCAGCAGTTCAGGCTGCCGGAGCACTCCTGTTCATCTGTGCTACACGCACCTTCTTCAATCGCCGTCGCCTCGACCTCACTACCTCATAACTCTCTGAAACCGCCATGACAAAAGATTATATCTCTAATTCGGCACTGATTACTGCGGATAATAACAATCCTCGCTTGGACTTGACAGGATGGAGCGACATCAGATTTATCAATAACCATGGCATATATTCTATTTACACCGCAGTGCGCTACGGGCGAAAATATTTCATCAAAACTCTCATAGAGAAGTACCGGGACTTACCGGAATGGCAACGACTCATCTTCAAGGAGTTTGAACTCGGAATAAAGTTGGATTACCTGGGAATAGCCCGAACAGTGTCATGGGAATCTATCCCCGGAATGGGAGAGGCGGTAGTGATGGAATATGTTGAGGGTCAGCAACTGAACCAATGGCTTGACTCGGCAAAACGAAGCAGGCAGGAGAGGCTTGGAGTTGTTATTCAGATTGTCGAAGCTATAAGCTACATTCATTCTCTGGGTATCAGCCATCGTGATCTGAAGCCCGATAATATATTGGTGACTAACAAGGGTAATATTGTCAAGATTATTGACTTCGGTCTTGGAGATGCTGATGACTTTGTTGTTTACAAACATTCGGCTGGAACCGCATCATTCGGAGCCCCGGAACAGATAACAGGAAAAGAACAAGATGTGTCAATGGCAGCCGATATATATTCTCTGGGCAAAATAATGGAGAAAATGCTGCCGCAAATAAGATTCCGGAATCTGATTGGAAAGTGCCTGAGGGAGGAGAGTTCTGCACGTCCAACAGCCGAATGTATCTTGAAATCGCTCAATAAAAAAAGTCATTCTTATATAGTGGTCATAGCAGTGGCTGTGATTGCTTTGCTGTCCGGTTCCATATATAACTACAAACTGTTACAGAACAATAAGCATCTGCTTACCCGGCAACAAACTGTTACACCGGATACTGTTTATGTTCAGCGGGTTGATACTGTGCTCATAGAAGTTCCGGGAAAGCCATCTGAATCCGCAATCAAGGCTGTGTGGGACAAGGCGATAAAGGACATAGACCCTCAGATAGAATTCTTTGCCACATACGATTTTCCGGACAAGGAATCACATTTAGACGATATTGAAAATCTTATTCCACAGTGGCAGGAACACCTATATTATAGTTTCTTGGAGATAGGATGCACAGAAGACTTTGCTAAGGCAAAACGCAAAGAACTCGCCCGGTATATGCGCCGTCGAGCCAAAGAATTCAGCGCTGCTAAAAACACCCTGACAGACACTATCACCCAACAATAATCCTAATACCTTCCTCCGTGGAGTGTAGGGACATCACGTGTGATGTCAGCCCAATCCTAAAGTTTAAAGTCTCTAAAGTCCTTACAATATCCTCAAAGATGGATTAACTTGGACAAGTACACTCCTAGCCATATTTCTTAATTTTGCACGCGAATATCAATAACTTATCTGGTAAATTGAATACATCTAAATAATCAGTAATGAATCCAACACAAAATTTAGGTAAATCTACCGAAATGCTTGTAACATCAATGCTTTTGGCAGAGAACCGAGAGGTCTATCTTCCTACTGTTGATGATCATGGCGTAGATCTTATTGTGAGGACGCGTAATTGCCATGAAAGTACAGAGGAATCTCAGAATTATGCCGTGTTTCAGGAATTACAAGTGAAATCAGTTTCAACCGGTGGACTGTTCGCAGCTATTAAGTGCGATAATCCAAGGTTCAATTACTGGTTTGTTTTCTACATAAAGGATATTGACAGAATGTGGCTCATTAACTCTTTAGACTTTGTTAATATATCCAGTCGAAACACACAAGGTAAAAATATTGGTAAATACTCACTGGATTTGAAACCGACTAAAAGCACTCCAATCAAGCATTCTCACTTTGTAATCACTGACTTTGCAAAACTTCCATAAATTTCAAAGATAATTA
>CAMWUZ010000101.1 GCA_947177595.1 uncultured Porphyromonadaceae bacterium
TGAAAGAAAGACCGCTAACTCATTGAGAATTAGCGGTCTTCTGTGGTGCCACCAGGAATCGAACCGGGGACACAAGGATTTTCAGTCCTTTGCTCTACCAACTGAGCTATGGCACCATCATTTTTTTGCTTTGCGCAAGGTTGCTTGCGGTTTTGCGTTGCAAAGGTAGATGTTTGTTTTTTTATATGCAAGTCTTTTGGCGTTTTTTTGTTGCCTTTTTACGCAATCACCATACTTATAGGCTTTTACAAGATTAAAATACCTGATGTTATATATTTTGGGTATCTTTGCGTAAAGTTTAGATTATGGCTAAAGCTAAGATTATCTGGGTCGATGAGACCGAAAGTACCAACAGTGCGCTTGCTGACCTTGCCCGCAGAGGTGAGGCTACAGACGGCACCGTACTCGCCGCGAGGGCGCAGAGCGCCGGGCGGGGTCAGAGAGGTAACAGTTGGGAGAGTGCTCCCGGCATGAATCTCACCTGCTCCATTCTTTTTGCAGGACGCAGTTTTGATGTAGCGCAGCATTTCCATGTGAGTGAGGCTGTTGCTCTTGCCGTTGCAGAGATCGTGGATGATGAGCTTTCCGGCTGTAAGGAGAATGTGAGCATGAAGTGGCCCAATGACATTTATGTGGGGGATAAAAAGGTCTGTGGCATATTAATTGAGAATGTGCTGACAGGCTGGATTATCGAGCGCTGCATAGCCGGCATCGGCGTGAATATCAATCAGGAAGTCTTTTTGAGCGATGCCCCAAATCCGGTGAGTCTTCGGCAGATTGACGGCAAGGTAAGGGATGTGAATGCGGTTCTGGAGCGAATTGCAAACCGCGTACTGGAGAACATTGCTCTCGGTTCTGCAATTCATGAGCGGTATATGGAGCGGCTATGGCGCAAGTATGGCTACCATAGCTACTATGACCATCTGACCGGTGAGAGAATTGAGGCGCGAATCGCTGATGTTCTACCCTGCGGACATCTTATACTCGCACTCCCCTCCGGCGAGCAACGCGAGTATGCCTTCAAGGAGGTAAGCGCCCTTATCTAAGAAACTATAACAGCTACCCCGGCAGACAGCTACTACAAGTCAAATAAAAAAGAGAAGGCTCATCAAAAGCCTTCTCTTTAATTTCAACCGATTCATTAAAATCAATGCATTGGGAGTTTTGAAATATTATTTCTCAACTCATCTTACGGTTGATGGGCAACCTTAATTTAATTAACTATTTATAATAGTCTTCAACAGCTACTGTCCATACTTTCTTTGTACCGTTGGCGGCAGTCACCTCGTATTGATTCGGTTTACTCCAGTCTCCGGGTATTCCGAGTTTGGGAGACTCGCCCAAAGGTTTGATAACAGCCGCTGTAGAGATGTCAAGTGTCACAACCACCTTCTTGAGCGTCTCAAAGTCTTGAGACTGCTGCTCATCGAGAGTTGAACCGATTGCATACAGTATTGTGAACACCTGCTCTTCATCATCAATATCAATCGCTCTGGCGATTCGTTTCTGCTGAACGTTGCCGGCAGCGTCAATCCAGCGATAATATATCTGCCCACCAGTGATATCAGCGCCGTCAAACTCTTCTTCGGGATCATCGATGCCACTTGTAAGACAGCTTGTGAAGCATACCATCGACAAGAGAGCTAAAAACGGAATTATATATCTTTTCATTTTCTATCTTTATTAAAAGTTATTACCATCCGGGATTCTGTATGTGATCAAGACCGTATGCTTCGCGAGTATTGAGGAAGCTCTGAGGAATCGGGAAGAGGTAGCGACGGTCTGTGAATGTTCTGCTTGCTGAATTAAGCAGTGTCATCTGATTGATGATGAATGCAGTGCGATCGCGGTTGATCTCGATCTTGTAAACCGGGCAATCCAAATCCTTGATAACCGCACCGGGGGCACGACCGTAGTTGGCGTCACCACCATATTTACCCCAACGGAGATAACTGAAGTAAATATCATTGGCTTCATAAGCCATTTCAACACGACGCTCGCGGATATAATCAGCCCATGCGTCAGCAAGGTTAGCTGCCTTTGATGCGGGGAGCTTGCCATGTACGGTACGGGTGTTATTCAGAGCGGCAACAGCGCTTGCAGCATCACCCTTGCAAAGGTATGCCTCGGCAAGATTCAGATAAGCCTCACCTGAGCGAGCAATGACATAGTGGAAGCCGGTATTTCTTGAATGGAATACTCTGGCAAGGTCGGTTACTGTATTTTTACGCCAGTAGTAACCGGTTGTAGTGCAATACCAACCACCGTCCTCTTTGTCGCGGACACCCATAGAGAGGTTACCGGCGAGATTCATGGTAACATACTGACCCATCCACTTGTTTTTATCGTACACAATGGTTGCAGCCATACGGGCATCACGGTTTCCATAGATGATATCAGAAATATCTTTGTCGGAATCGGGATCGTTAAGTGTAGCATAGCGTGTGGCTGCGGGATATGATGAGTTGAGCTGAAGGAAATCCTGTGGTGTGGGGATTCGGCGGAGTTCACCGTTGGTGCGCTCGTATTCGTCAATCTCACCTGCCTGGGTAATGCTTAGAGGATCGTGTTCTGTAACAGCATTCAGATATTGGCTTGTCTCCCACCAGTTCTTAGCCTCTCCGGTAGCCTCATCGATAGCGAGATACTGGTCAACAAGATCCTGTGTCGGCCAATAAATGCCCCAACATTCAAAAGGCCTGCCTTCATCACCCTGAATCACAAACTGATTCGGACAGAGAGAAACAAGAACATCATCAATAGATACGTTGGGATATGCGCGGATAAGTTCGGAATAACTGCCGATTGTTGTATTCTCACTCATGCGATAGTATCCCCAAAGTATTTCAGAGGCGTTAGCATCGGTTTCGTTGAACATACCTTCGTAGTTGGGCGTAAGAGCGGGACCGTTAGTGGTAACGTCCTTAGCATAGGTGATTGCTTTATCAAGATATGCGGCATCACCGGTGTAAGCGTAAGCCTGCAGGCAAGCACGGCTTGCAATTACCTCGGCAGCATATCTGGTAGGTAATCCTGAAGAAGCGATTTCCGGAAGATCGGGAATTGCAGCATCAAAGTCTTCCATCACCAATTTGTAGCTTTCAGCAACAGAAGCGGTCATTGGAATGTCAGCCTTGAGGCTGTCGGCTTCTGTGAAAACTTCTCTGACAGGCACGAAACGACCCATTGTTTTAGTCTGGTAATAGAACACGAGTCCACGGAGGAATCTGCCGTGAGCAACGAGTTCATCAGCTTCACCTTGAGTGAATTTAGTGCTCTTCTGCGCCTCCTGGATAATAAGGTTGCACCGGCGCAGGGTTCCGAACAGATTGATACCGAAGTCGGTATTCTGGCTTAATCCAAGTTCGGTAGCGACTCCGTCAATAGTTCCACCCACCTGGTCACACTGTGCTCCGTTAGGTGTACGTGCTTCCCAATCAGCACATGAGCCACTTCCGGCATAATCCGCATTTAAAAGAACTGTACTATAAGTGCCGGCAACAAACGCATCTGCGGTAGATTTGCTGCCCCAAACATCCTCGGAAGTGAAATCCGTAGTGGGATGGGTATCGAGAGTGTCCTGACAGGAAGATAGTCCGAACAAGCTGAGCCCGATAAGCGGAATTGAAATATATTTAAGTTTCATTTGAATGAATTCAATATGATTAGTAATTAGAATCCTAAATTGAGTGTCATAGCGATTACACGCTCTACAGGATAGCCATAGTTTTCGGCAGAAGCAGTTTCCGGATCAATACCGAATTTCTTGACCGGAGATATGGTGAAGAGATTTTCACCCGAGAATCCGAGACGGGCACGTGAAAGCCACTTGACATTCTTGAGCAGCTTATATTTGAAATCGTAGCCGAACTGGAGGTCTTTGAGACGAACATACTGAGCGTTTGCAAGCCAGAAGTCGCTGGACTGATAGTTGTTATTGGAGTTGTTTGCAGTATTACTCATCAGACGGGGGAAGAGGGCGTCGGTGTTGTCGGGACGCCAGTAGTTTGTCTGATAGTCAAACACTACGGGGAGCTGTCCGGTCTGACCGGTCTGCATTCCTGCAGCAGCAGGGAGGTAAATGTTGAATTTGGTTGAACCCTGGAAGAGAGCTGAAAGGTAGAAACCTTTGTATCCGAAGTGCATATTGATACCGAACTGACCGTGAGGTGAGCTCTGTGAACCGCGTAAACGGTAGTCGGCAGAGGTGATCTGACCGTCACCGTTTGTATCCTCATATCTGATATCACCGGGGCGCATATATCCGGAGTTGAATGCATTTACATATCCGACGCTGTTGTAAATTTCTTCAGCGGATGTGTAGTAGCCGAGGTTATGCAACATATTTCCGTAGTAGTCCTCTTTGCGACCCTGCTGGCGGGTGTAAGGATTCATTTTCTGAGCTTCAGCTTCGTCAGCGATGCATGCCCAGAGTGAATTGTACATGGTGAAGTTAGCTGTAATATCATAGGTGAAGTCACCAGCGATGTCATGCCATCCGAGCTGGAATTCCCAACCTGCACGGCGGTATTCGCTGTCAGATTTCACTTTGGGCATGGCGATACCGATAATATTGTTGAGATAGCTTTCACCGGTGGGAGCAACGAGATATCCTTTGGTCGAGTAGTAGAAATAGTCGATTGAACCGTTGAGGCGGCTGCCGAGGAAACCGAAGTCAAGACCTATGTCGGTTTGACGGGTGGTGTACCAAGTCAGGTCGGGTGAAGGGAGCGCACCTTCGCTGAATGTGGGATAGAACTTACCGTTAACCACATATCCCTGGTTGTTTAGCGAATATGAAGAGAGGTAAGCGAAACGTCCGGCAGAGGTGTCAAGACCGGTCTCACCGTAAGAAGCGCGGAGCTTGAGGTTGTTGATGATGTTGCGCTCCACCAGGCTCTGCATGAACTGCTCCTGAGTGATACGCCAGCCGGCAGAACCGCTGAAGAAAGCTCCCCAACGTTTGCCCGGAGCGAAACGGTCTGAACCGTCATAACGGATACTACCTTCAACGAGATAGCGGTTATCATAGTTATATTTAACCTGTCCGATCCATGCGGCGCGACCGAGTTCGGCTTCGCTACCGCCGTTTGACTGGTTTTCTTCGGGACCTACACCAAGCTGAGGGATGTTGAACTGATAGTTGATGCGTTTTTCCCATCCGCTTTCGCTCCATTCGTAGTAATCCTCATAACCTGCGAGTGCAGACACAGAGTGCTTGCCGAATGTGTGGTTATATTCAACGAAAATCTGGTTAGTATAAGCGTATCCGGACCAAGCCTGATGAGTGAGCTGAGATTTGTTGTCGTATGAGGGCACATCAGAATCCCAGTCATATTTGCCGGCATCTTTCTGCCAGTTTTTCTGAGTGTTAGAGTAGTAGCGGTAGTTTCCTGAATAACGGATCTTGAGCCCATCTACCCATAGACAATCCCAGATAAGATCACCCTTACCGTTGATAACAGCATATTTATTGCGTAGGAAACCTGCATCTTTTGCAGTTTCTGCAACAGGGCTGTCGGTGGTGTTATAGGGAAGCCCGAGGCTGTTGTAAGCGGGAATGAGCGGGCTCTTGTTGTTGATGTGGGAGAATACTCCGTAATAGCTGTTTGCTGTAGATGTTGAGGGAGTGGATTCCTTCTGATAGTAACCGTCGATAGCGGCATTTACATGCAATCCGATTTCTTTAAGATATACATTATCGGAAATACGGAAATTTGTACGCTTCATCCAGTTGTTGTCGTTGCGGAACAGTGACTGCTGGTCGGTATGTGAGAGTGAAACAAAGTATTTGTTCATCTCGTTACCTCCCGACAGACGGACAGCGTGTTTTGTCTGCGGCGCCCAGTTGCGAAGCACCGCCTTACGCCAATTGGTGTTGCTGTATGTAAGAGGCTCTGAGCCGTCTTTCATCTTCTGGATAGCCGCTTCATCAAAATAGGGTGTGAGTCCTTCGCTTTCGCGGGCTTTATTAATCCATTCGGCACGATCCCACACATTCATCTGTTCAGGCCAGATATTGGGCTGAGACCATGAAGCGTTGAAGTCATATTCAACAGTGGCTTTACCAAGGCTGCCGTTATAAGTTGTAACCTGAATGATACCGTTAGATGCTCGTGAACCGTAAATAGCGGTTGCAGAAGCGTCTTTAAGAATAGAAATGTCCTTGATGTCATCAGGAGCGAGGTTGGCGAAGTCATCTTCCGTGCGGATAATACCGTCGATAACGTAAAGAGGAGTACCTCCGCCACGTATGCTGACTGAAGGACGGTTGTTGAT
>CAMWUZ010000102.1 GCA_947177595.1 uncultured Porphyromonadaceae bacterium
GCTCGGTTCTGACCGAATCACGGGGAGCGGATGCCGATTGTTTCTGTTCGCCGGTCATCATCTCCGCAGGAAGAATAGCGCTGACATTACGTACGGCAAAATCGGTCATCTGCTCGTCTGACACAAATCCGTAGCCTTCCATTATCCTGTCGGCGCGTATTATCTGAATGAATGAATCGGAATAGACGGTCTGCTGCTTCTGATTCCAGAAAAGCTGACTGGTAAGAAATTTCTCACCCGCCATATTCACCACTATCACATGACCGTCAAGCCGCCACAGCTGCCTGTTGGTGAGATATGTAGCGGAATCGCAGTCTATGGTAGCCTCTTTATTGAAGAGGTCGTCATAGCTCTCGAGATGAAGACTTTGAGGAAATGTCCATTTAGGCTCGGCAGCCTCGTCATATACATACCACACGGGAGCAACCACTCTGTAGCGCACTATGCCTGAATCGGAAATGAGAGTGCTCACATCGGTGGTGGTCATGGTCGGAGTTGTTTCAGGATCAACATCATCGGCATAAACTTTCTTGTCTTCTCCCGAACAGGAGCTGAGATTGACGCAAAGCATCAGCAGCATTAATACCGCGCATGGCAGCGCCCGCAATCCGGACATCGCTCCGACAGCTCCGGTCATCCCCATCCGCTTCAGTCAATTTTACGCTTGAAGAACCAGAGATCGTTGAAATTCACGCCAAAGGTGATGCACACATAGCTCTCCGTAAGCAGAGGATTGGGATTAGCACGACGGTGCCGGTACTCTACACCGAGATTTATAATCGTTTTGGTAGATAGAGTCGGGAAACCGAAACCGCAGCTCACACCATATTCTCTCACACTGTTGCCTGCAACCTGAATATAGTCGCGTGTATAGTAAGCGCCGAGGCGATAGGTCATCACCTCATAATATGCGCCGCGGTCTTTAGGACGGTACCAGCCGCCTACTCCGAAACGGTAACGGTCAATAAACTTTGTCGCGGGGAAATCAGCCATAGTGGCGAACTTGGCTTTGCTCCATGGCTGATAGGTCATATCGGCTTCAGCCATCCAGCGCGTGCCGTTGGTGTAATTGATACCGAAGCCCCAACTGTCAGCAAGCGAAAAGTTATGCTGCATACGGATTGACTGAACCGTATCAGGCTTTTCATTCGTGCTCACGTCATATTTAACCACGCGGGCACGACCCAGAAGATCTTTACCGGGACTATATGCTACGCCGACACCTATACTGCGGTCATTGCTCAGCTTATATGCATACTGCACTCCGAAATTCATATGCCAGTCGCGCACCTCCAACTCCTGCTCAAACAGGGATGTGGAGCCTGCGGTAGTCGTGGCATATACATCTTTAAGATTATTACCGAAGAGGTAAGAGATGTTCATACCCACGCTAAGACCGTCTATTATATTTCCGGCGACACCTACATAGAGCTGGCTCAAACCGCCGCTGCCCTGATAGGAGCTTGAACCATTTTTGATTTCACTTCCGAAAGAATAGCCGACCGATGAATACGGCAACAGACCGATACTTCCACCGATGCGTTTGCTCAGAGGAAACTGCATTGTGATATAGTCAAGACCGCCGCCTTTCTGATTAAGGCTACCGCTAACGTCTTTCGAGTGGATAAACGAAACATCGAGACCCATGTCAAAAATAAATGTGAGTGAATCTACATGAGAATACGATGCGGGATTCATTACATTGATCTGCCTGCCGTTGTGCATAGCGTATCCCACTCCTCCCATCTGACGCTGGGCGGAAGTGGCGTTGTCACGGAGCAGTCCGTAGCCGAAACGTGAATAGGGGCTTACAGAATTCTGAGCGTGTGCTCCGAGAGCAGCCATACTCACTATCAGTGCTAAAAGTTTATTTATCTTCATTGTACAATAATATTCTGTTCAATCCTTTGCTGGCGAGATCCGGCTCTACACTCACACTGAAATCGCAGAGCCCGCTGAGCTCGATAGCCCAACCGCCGGTCATCACCACTCTGGTATCGCTGCCGAGCCGTTCGTGGTAATATGAAATTGCTCCTACAATACCGTATATAGCGCCCAATATCATAGCCGAAGGAGTGTCGTAGCCCATGAAAGTGTCATATTTCAACTCACGGGGCACCTCAACTTCGGGTAGTCTCCGGGTGAAACGGTGAAGTGCCTCCAGACGCATACGCATTCCCGGGGCTATGTTTCCGCCAAGGAAATGACCGTCTGCCGACACCACATCATAAGTCACCGCAGTACCTGCATCCACAACAAGCATCTTTTCACCCGGATAACTTGTACACGCACCTACTGCAGCAGCAATCCGGTCTGTGCCGAGCGTATCGGGACTCTTATAGTCTATAACTATAGGAAGCGGAGTGCGGTTTGTAAGCCTCATCACCTTCTCGGCAAGGTGAGTGATTCCCTCGACAATATTGTTGCCCTCGCTTGCAACAGAGCAATAAATTGCCGCTTTCATACGACCGAACGGTGAAACAAAACGCTCAACAACCGCCGGAGTGAGCATCGGCTCAATCAGCAGGTCAAGCAGCTCCGAATCTCTCCAAACGGCAAGTTTTGCCGCAGTGTTACCTTGGTCAATAGTAAGATAGAGTGCCATTTCGCAGCAAAATTATGAAATTGTAGAGAATAACACCCTTAAATAACCATTATTTTTTAGCTTCACGCTCCTGCACCCGGGGTATCATAATAGATGCGTATGCCTCGATTATACCCCCCGCAAGTGTAAAAGCCATCCAGTCGGTTACTCCCGCAGAAGGGTAAAACAAAAAGAATGCACCAACGCAAAACACCACTCCAGCCCACACTTCGAGGCGATAGAGACGGCGCACGCGCAGAGAGTTGCTCGGACACGGATTGAAAAGACGACCCACGAATGCCAGCAGAGCCCCGGCGCTGTATATATAGCGGAAAAGATCACCGCGGTTGCCTGTAAGCGGCAACGCGGCTGCAACCACTACAAGGAGCAATCCGGCTATCGCCACCCATTTAGCCCAAGGGCGTGAAACGGCTGTATTTTCTATCTTACTCATTTCAATCTACAATATAAATATCTTCATTTGTGCGCTGCATATGGTATTGCTCACGCACTATGCGCTCCATAGTTGCGGGATCGGTGCGCAGACGGCGGTTCAGGTTCTCATAATATAAAATCGAATCGGTGCACTCCTTGATTTCGGTGCGCAGCTTGTCAATCTCCATCTGATACTTATAGTTTTCTATCACCGAATTATCGCTGAACAGCATAACGTAGGCAAGCACACCCACAGTCAGCAGAAAGCTGATGTGGATATAGCGTCTGCTCCACCTCAAAATGCTCTTTAATCTGGAATTCATGCCGCAAAGTTAACCCATTCCTCCAAAACCGCCAAACACCGGCTATTACATCTAATTACATAATGCAATTCGTTCCCATGATCAATGCTATTCCCGTAAGCTCTACCTATATCGACAAATTTTTACCGAAAAACCATCCAGATCAAAACATTTTGCTCAAATAATTATTCCACATTAACAAAAATGATATAAATTCGCGTCTTGTAACAGACAAAATTCAATAAATATGGCTCTGATTATACCAAAACGATACAAACGCAAGCTCTTACCCGAGACCACCGAGGTAGCTATAAAGATGATTAAAGAGGAGTTTCAGAAACGTCTGTCAGAAGCGCTCAACCTGCGCCGTGTCACAGCCCCGCTGTTTGTGATGAGCGGCACTGGACTGAATGATGACCTAAATGGAGTGGAACGCGCGGTAAAGTTTCCTGTGAAAGCGTTGGACGACCGGAGCGCTGAAGTGGTGCATTCGCTTGCTAAATGGAAGCGCGTTAAACTCGGCGTATACGATATTGCTCCCGGTTTCGGGCTATATACCGACATGAACGCTATCAGAGCTGATGAAGATCTTGACAATCTCCATTCTCTATACGTTGACCAATGGGACTGGGAACGCACAATCAACGAGAGCGACCGCAATCTCGACTACCTAAAGGAAACCGTGCGCAAGATTTACAAAGCAATCCGTGAAACAGAGCAAACCGTATATCACCATTTTCCGCATATAACTCCCCGTCTTCCGGAAGAAATAACCTTTATTCATACGGAGGAACTGCTGAAAAAATATCCCGGTATGACCGCAACAGAGCGTGAAAGCGCTGCCGCACGTGAGCATGGCGCTATATTTATTATAGGTATAGGCGCACCTCTAGGAAACGGTGAGCCGCACGATGGTAGAGCACCGGACTATGACGACTGGATTACCGTCAACTCCGACGGCTACCAGGGGCTTAACGGTGACATCGTGGTATATGACCGTATCCTTGACCGTAGCTTCGAACTTTCTTCAATGGGCATAAGAGTAAGCCCCGAATCGCTGAAAAAACAGCTTGAACTGCGAGGATGCACCGATCGCGAGAATCTGTCTTTTCACAAAGCGCTTCTTGCAGGTGAGCTTCCCTATTCAATCGGAGGAGGTATCGGTCAGAGCCGTCTGTGTATGTATCTGCTCCAGAAAGCCCACATCGGAGAGGTGCAGGCAAGCATCTGGCCTCCCGAGCAGATAGAAGAGTGCAAGGCGGCAGGAATAGAGTTGCTGTAAATCATGAAATACAAAATGCAGGGCTAAGCCCTGCATTTTTTATTGTGTCAGTTTTAAGTTACTCGGTAATATAATTATAGGCTTTGAAATTGGTGACTTTACTTTTGAAGTCGCCTGCTTTTTCGAGCGGGAACATCATTGTGCTCAGGTAGTACATCTTATTCTTACCGTCGTTGTGCCACTGAGTCACCTTGTCAAGGCTTTCATATTTCTCGCCGTTCACCCAAAGGGTGGTACCTTTATTGTCACCGGTAATCTTGATATGCGCTTTTTCGCCGGGATAGGGACGGAAGTTGAAGGTGTTCAAATATCCGTCGCGGGCAAATCCGAAGAGTCCCTTAAAGGGGTCACTCAAGTAGAATGTGGTTTCCGGTGAGGAGAGCAGCACTGTGCCCTTCTCCTCAGGGGTTGCATCCAGATCAAATTCAACAGTATATCCGAAGCCGAGCTCACAAACAGGATTTTTGACTCCGGGTTGAAGTTTTTCAGCCTCAAACACGAGTGTATTTGGCTCGCCGACTTTACCGAGACGGTTTATACCGGGTGCTTCAGAAAGGATTTTGGAAGCAGCATAGAATTCATCGTAGGGCACTGTCACATTCACACCATCCCATAGCTTGTCCGCCATTGTTGCAATCGCATCCATTACACGGTGGTGAACATCCTGCACAGATATTCCGTTGCCCACATGGTCGTTCCACACCGCGAAGTATCCGCCAACGAGAGCGGGGTCTTTTTCGTCAAACTGCACATTGCCCACTCTTGCGGGAGTCCAGTTTTCATAGAGCCATTTGGTGTTCAGGTAATCGTGGTAATAGCCGGCGTTCGGGACGATATATACCATTCCGTCGGGAATACTGTTGAGTTTGAATCCCAGCTTCACCATCTCCTTTGGGTCGGCGTAACCGTTGTACCAGGCATCAAGCATCACACCTTCTGTTTTAATAGGTGTTTCTCCGGGAGCGGTGGAAAGTGAACCCCAGACCCAGGGCTTCTTGCCGTAACCTTCAATCAGACGGATATAATGATCCACGAAGGAGCGGAATTTCTCCGTGGTTTCCTTTTTGTTTTCAAACCCTTTGTAGTCTTTTCCGAACTCATCTGTACCAATGTGAACATATTCATTTACAAACACGGGATTGTCACCGCCGAGATACTCAGCGAAGAGACCGTCAAGAAATGGCATCAGCTCCTCGCTGAAAAGGTTGAGGTGGTCCATTCCGAACTCCTTGCTGCCAAGGTTGGGATTATATCTGCTGAAAGCGAGGGCGTGAGCAGGAACGTCTATTTCGGGAACAATATCCACAAAATCCTTGGCTGAAGAAATCTGGAAATCACGGAATTCATCTTTGGTATAATAACCGTCACGCGCAGTGAGCCCAGGATAAGTATCGCTCTCAAGGCGGAATGCTGAATATGTCTTATCCCAGTCATTACCGAAATAATAAGGGAAACCGTTGTCATTAAGATGAATACGGAGAGAATTCATCTTATAGTATGAAAGTATTTTCACGAGATCACGCAAATAAGAGAGCGGAAAAAACTTTCTACCCACATCTATCGAGAGTCCACGCACACCATAGTCGGGAAAATCTCTCATCTTTCCGCATGGAACCGAGCGGTCACCGCTCTGCTCTGCAATCTGC
>CAMWUZ010000103.1 GCA_947177595.1 uncultured Porphyromonadaceae bacterium
TTGAGGCGATAGAGAAATTCGGATCAGACCCCTTGAGATGGTATATGATTGCCAACTCTTCGCCGTGGGATAATCTCAAATTTGACGAAGCGGGTGTGCAGGAAGTTGCCCGTAAGCTCTTCGCTACACTCTACAACACATACTCCTTCTTTGCCCTGTATGCCAATGTGGATGATTTTGACCCCGAGGTACCTCAGGTGCCGGTTAAGGATCGTCCCGAAATTGACCGCTGGATTCTCTCGTTGCTCAATTCACTTATTGCCGAGGTTGATGCTGACCTCAACGACTACGAACCCACAAAAGCGGCGCGAGCTATCAACGATTTTGTGTGCGACAACCTCAGCAACTGGTATGTGCGTCTCAACCGCAAGAGATTCTGGGGTGGAGAGATGAACGATGACAAACTCAGCGCTTTCCAGACACTTTATACCTGTCTCCGCACTGTCGCCCTCCTTATCGCGCCTATCGCACCGTTCTACGCCGACCGGCTCTATGCTGACCTCAACCCCGGTGCCAAGTCTGTTCACCTTGCAGCCTTCCCGGTATCGGATACTGCCCTTATCGATAAGAATCTCGAGGAGAGAATGCACCTTGCCCAGACAGTCACATCTATGGTGCTCGCGCTCCGACGCAAAGCCGCGATCAAGGTACGTCAGCCACTGCAGGCAATCATCGTGCCGGCGCTCAATGATGGAATGGCGCAGGATCTTGAAAAAATCAAACCGCTCCTCCTCGGCGAGGTTAATGTCAAGGAACTCCGGATTGTTGACGCTACTGGCGACGGTATGCTCGTCAAGAAAGTTAAACCCGATTTCAAGAAACTCGGACCAAAGTTCGGCAAAACCATGAAGCAGGTTGCCGCTGCGGTTCAGGCTATGACTCAGCAGCAGATTGCCGATCTTGAGAAAGACGGCACTGTCACTCTTGATGCTGCCGGCACTCCTGCCGTTATTGAGAAAGCCGATGTGGAAATTATCTCTCAGGATATTCCCGGATGGCTCGTTGCTAATGAAGGCTCGGTCACTGTGGCGCTTGATGTCACTGTTACCGACGAACTCAAGGCGGAAGGTATCGCCAGGGATATTGTCAACAGAATTCAGAATATCCGCAAGAGCAGAGGATTCGATATCACCGACCGTATAACCCTCGTTTTCGAACCTAATACCGAAACCGATGCGGCTGTTGCCGGCTATGCCGACTATATCGCCCGTCAGGTACTCGCCGATGCCGTGACTGTTGCCCAGCTAACCGGCAAAAACGGAGTGGAAGCACTTGACCTTGACGGCACCGAAGTCAAAGTTGCCGTCAATAAAGTTTGATGCAGAATGGAAATGGAAAACAAGAAAACAAGATATTCCGACGAAGAGCTGCAGGAGTTCAAGGAACTCATTCTCGAAAAACTTGAGAAAGCGAAGAAAGACTATGAGCTACTGAAAGCTGATGTCACCAATACCGAAGGCAATGATATTGCCGACACATCACCCACATTCAAGATTCTTGAAGAGGGTGCGAGCACCCTTGGCAAAGAAGAGGCGGGAAGACTTGCGCAGCGTCAGCTCAAATTCATTCAGCACCTTCAGGCGGCACTCGTCAGGATTGAAAACAAAACCTATGGCATCTGCCGTGCCACCGGTCAGCTCATTCCAAAGGAAAGACTCCGTGCCGTACCTCACGCAACTCTCGGTATTGACCAGAAGAACATCAAGCACTGATGAAATCACATAAAGGACTATTGGCGCTCGCGGTTATCCTGGTGGTAATCATTCTTGACCAGATTATCAAAATCTGGGTCAAAACCCACTTCTATCTCGGCGAGGACTATCGTATTTTCAACTGGTTTCAGCTCGTTTTCGTGCAAAACAACGGTATGGCGTTTGGCATGGAGATGGGTAGCAAGCTCTTCCTCACTCTTTTCCGGATTGTCGCGGTTGCAGCCCTTGTTTGGATAATCTTAAGGATAAAAGACAAACAATGGGTATCAACGGGCTTCATAGTGTGTATTGCCCTCATCACCGCCGGAGCTGCAGGAAATATAATTGACTGTGTGTTGTATGGCATTATATTCAACAACCCCTATCCTCCGGAGGTCGCTGTGCTCTTCCCCGAGGGAGGAGGATATGCGTCGCTTTTCCATGGCATGGTTGTCGATATGTTCTACTTCCCGCTGTTCAGTTTCGACTGGCCGGAATGGATTCCGTGGATCGGAGGCAGAAACTTCCTCTTTTTCCAGCCGGTATTCAATCTCGCCGATGCCGCTATATCGGTTGGCATGATTGTACTGGTTCTCTTCTACGGTAAATATCTCACCACAGACCACTCTTCTTTAGCCGAAAAATGAAACTCCCGAAATCTCTCCCGGCAATCTTTATTATTGCCATAACACTTACGGCGTGTTCAAAAACACCTTCCGGAGTCATAGGCAAGGAAAAAATGGCAAGAATTATTGCGGATTTATCTATCGCTGAAGCGGTGGTTGAAACCGATTACCACAATTTCACATCCGACACAGCCAGATTAATACTCAAGCAATCCGTTCTTGCTAAAAACAAAGTCACACCGCAGCAAATGGACTCATCCCTGCGCTGGTATGGCAGAAATATGGATCTGCTTGTCGAGGTCTATGACCGGGCTATCGAAATGACACAGGAGGATCTGAAGCGCAACGCTATTGATGCCTCCGTCCCCACTCATAACCAACCCTCATCCATTTACGCTACCGAAGGTGACTCGGTTGACCTTTGGAATGCGCGCCCAAACCGTCTTTTTGCGGCCAATATGCCGACGAATCTATCCACATTTCACCTCACCACCGACAGAAACTGGCAGAGCGGCGACATATTTACCCTGTCAGGCAAGGTTATCGGCGCTGTTAACCCTCTCCACTTCTCCATTACCGCCGAGTATCACGACGGTAGCAGGGAATATATATCCTCCTCTGCATACGGTAGCGACTGGCTTCGCCTGAAACTCCCGCTTAATCCTGACAAAACAGCCTCCACAGTCTATGGTTATATATTATACACTCCGCAGGGTGGCGAAGTGGTTGCACTCGACTCCATCTCTCTTGTGAGAACCAGACAGAATCCGCAGGCTGAGTCATTGAGAAAAAGCGTAAATACCTTTGCCCAAGACTATGACCACCTGCACTGAGATAGCTCCCGGTGCGGCAGTTATGGCACATAGCATTATTTTTGAAGGCAAAAGATATCCCCTTTCAATAGCGCGTCATCTGCCTGACGGCTCATTATCCATAAAACCATATACAATTGAGATGCACACCACAGAATTCATCAATGGTACTGTTGCGATTGAAAAAAAATCAGACGGGAGATATTGCGTTATCCCACAGAAGCACGGCGATATAGAAGCACGGCGATAATGGCGTAGATAATATTCGGAATCCACATCGCCACCATCGGGCTGGTATAACCGCTCACTGCAAATGTCGATGTCACTGTCATAAACAGTATGTAGCTGAAACTCAACACAAGTCCTATACCTATATTGATTCCCATGCCACCCTTCACCTTACGGCTGCTGAGCGACATTCCTATCACCGTGAGGATAAATGCTGCGGCAGTCACTGCGTAGCGCCGGTGATACTCTATCTCAAAATTCTTGATATTCGCCACACCCCTCTCTTTCTGACGGTTGATATACTTTATGAGCCGTGGGCTTGACAGCATCTCATGGTCGTTCGCCGCTATGAGAAAATCGCGCGGCTCGATCGCTATCACAGTGTCCAGCCTCGTGCCTCTGGTTATCACCTCCCGACTCCCCTTCAGGTCACGGATCATGTAATCCCTCACGGTCCAGTTGTATAGAGTGTCGTAGTGTATTGTCTGTGCCGTCAGTCGGCTCACCAGCTTCTTATCTTTGAAGGTTTCCAGAGAAAAACGGTAACCCGTTTTGGAGGTATTGTCATATCGGCTGATGTAAGCGACTACACCTGGACTCACCTGAAGCTGGATATTGCTGCCGTAAGTCACAGCCTTGTTACGCACGTATGTATTCTGATAGGCTATCCGCTTCACGTTTGCCGGAGGAATAATGTAACTTGACAGCACAAAAGTCGCAGCTGCTATCACTGCAGCACTCACCATATAAGGAACAAGAAGCCTGCGGTAGCTCATTCCGGCACTCAGCATGGCGATGATTTCGCTGTTGTCGGCGAGTTTTGATGTAAAAAATATCACGGCTATGAAAGTGAACAGCGGGCTGAACTGATTTGCGAAATATGGCAGAAAGTTAAGAAAATAGTCAAACAGTGTCGCTTTCAAAGGCGCTTTCAGAAAGGCATCCAGCTTCTCGTTGATGTCAAACATCACCGTGATTGCAAGAATCAGTATTATGGCAAAAATATATGTGCCTAAGAACTTGCCTATTATATACCTGTCAAGAATTTTAGGACTTCTCATATCACAGCCTGTTTGTCACCCGTTCTACCATTTCACGTTTCCATGTGGCGAAATCACCGGCGAGGATATGCTTGCGCGCCTCGCGTGTCAGCCACAGATAGAATGCGAGATTGTGAACGCTTGCTATCTGCATAGCAAGAATCTCCTGACTTATAAAGAGATGTCTGAGATAAGCCTTCGTGTAGGCTTGATCAACATAGCTTGTGCCCTCATCATCGATCACCGAGAAATCGTCAGCCCACTTCTTGTTGCGCATATTCATAACGCCACGGCTCGTAAACAGCATACCGTTGCGGGCGTTACGTGTAGGCATCACGCAGTCCATCATATCCACTCCGCGGTCTATCGCCTCAAGAATGTTTGCAGGAGTTCCCACCCCCATGAGATAGCGTGGTTTGTCCTCCGGAAGAATCTCGTTGACAACCTCAATCATCTCATACATCACCTCGGTCGGCTCACCTACAGCAAGACCGCCTATTGCATTGCCGTCAGCGCCCAGATCGCGCACGAACTTAGCGCTCTCACGGCGCAAACCGGGGTATGAACACCCCTGCACAATAGGGAAATAAGCCTGACTGTAGCCATACAGTCCCTCCGTCTCCTTATATCGTTTCCACCCGCGGGCAAGCCAGCGGTGGGTCAGGTCAAGGCTCTTGCGAGCGTATGCAAAATCGCTGTCGCCGGGAGGACACTCGTCAAGCGCCATCATTATATCAGCCCCGATAATACGCTCTATATCCACTACGTTTTCAGGAGTAAAGAGATGTTTCGAACCATCGATATGGCTTCTGAACCAAGCGCCCTCCTCTTTCAGCTTACGGTTGGAACTCAACGAAAAAACCTGAAAGCCACCGCTATCGGTAAGAATAGGACGGTTCCACCCCATAAACTTGTGCAGACCGCCGGCTTTATAAAGAATTTCAGTACCGGGACGAAGATATAGATGATAGGTATTACCCAGAATAATCTGCGCATTGATGTCATCTGTAAGCTCGTGACGATGAACAGCCTTTACGGATCCGACTGTTCCCACCGGCATGAAAACCGGAGTTTCTATAATACCGTGAGCCGTTCCGATCTCACCCGCGCGGGCATTACTACCCGATGATTTTGCCTGCAACTGAAATTCCATGCCGCAAAAATACAAAAAAACCTACACCGACTGAAAAATCGCCGCTAATCAACGAGCACTTTCATCGCTTTACCTGTAGGGAGCTTAACAATGTATATGCCTGCGCGCAAAGCAACCGGCTTAACCCGCCGACCGTTGAGATCAAATACCTCGCTTCCATCCGGCGCAAAAATATTGTCATTCTCAACACGCACTTGAGCACTATCACTCTCAATGCCTTCTACACCGGAAGGCTTCTCTATGACGGTTATCTCACAGGTCGCTGTCAAACCATTTGAAGCAGTTGCCGTGACTATGACCTTTCCGGGCTTGATTGCGGTAAACAAACCGTCGGGACTTACCGTGCCAATCGTTTCGTCACTTGAAATCCAAACCACTGATTTATCCGTTGCATCTTCCGGCGAAACTGTCGCTATCAGTTGCAACACATTGCTTTCTATTATTTCTGCTTTTACATGATTGAGAGACAAACCGGACACGGCAACTGTCTTAGCCACAACTGTCACATTACAGTATGCCTGAACTCCGGTTACGGTCTTTGCTGTTATCACCGCTTTTCCTGCCTGGATGGCAGTCACCAGACCGTTAGCGTCCACTGTAGCTACCGCTTCTTGAGATGTACTCCAGCTCACAGTTCTATCCGTCGTGTCGTCCGGCTTTATGGTTGCCGTAAGCTGCAATGTCTCAGTTTCAAC
>CAMWUZ010000104.1 GCA_947177595.1 uncultured Porphyromonadaceae bacterium
ATTAGTGATTTACGTTAATATTCTGCATTCAGCGAAATTTCAATGAGATTTATTTAGATTCAATATTAGTGCTCCTGTTCTGGGCACCCTACAAAAATTGCAAGTAATTGAAATTCAGTTATTTGCAATTTTTAATTTCAGTCCGTATCAACGCGGTGTCAACCGACCTCGCGCCAACACCCCGTTTCAACCGAAATGAATCGTCTTGAACCGGGCTGAATAAATCGAATTTGAATGTTTTAATAATTTTTGATAAATTAATCCCATGCAAAAAATACTAATAGTGTGTCTTATATCCTATTTCTTTGCTTCTTGTGGAAACAAAATTTCAAAAGAGGAAAATGCAACGTCTGATGAAAACTCCATGCAAGAGTTTGCAACTGCCCATCAAAATGCAAGTTCGTCGGCTATTGTAGAGACTAAATTATTTGGTGATTTCTTATTAGGAATGTCTCCTGCTCAAGTAGATTCCGTATTCAAAAAATGGGTTGACAAAGGAGAAGTTGTCAATTCATTATACGCTGGTAAAACGGAAGCTCCCATAATGGATGAATTTGATGTGAAGCGCGCAAATATATCAAATAGTGCCTATCATTATTATGTAGGGTTAGGTTACCCCCTAGATATCCAATTTTATCCAGAATACATTGATGAAAAATTAGCTGAACTCTTTTGCTCTGTAAATACACCAAAAGAGAATATACATCCCGGCGATGTATATAAGTTACTTGCAGATGAATTTGAGAACTCAGAAAGAGGGAGTAAATTCAAAAAAATAAAGGTGGTCAATAATGGTGATTCAGCTATAATTTTTATTAAGGATAATTTAGAGATTATCTTCTTTCCTCAGGAAGATAGAAAGTCAAGTTCAATACAGTACATTAATGTTCCTCTTCAAAGTAAACTATCCAAATCACGTCCATCCCTCCTATAGTATCATTTTTCAGACCAAGCATCTATTTTTTGGGGGAGGGAGTAAAATCATTGATGATATTACCTTAATGCCAGAAATGATGTATCCCGATTTTGATGCGAGAACGTTGTGAGTCGGGATTTTTTTTACAGAAATCTTGAGGAATGTTGAGGAAACTATGTATCGGAAGTAAAACCCTATTGAAACTTTAAAAACCTCTCCGAATCAAAAATCCTTTCCGGCGCATAGTTTGGTGAGTCCTAAAAGGCAATAAATCATGCCTTTGACTCCTCTGAACTGGCTCATAAATACCTTTACTTTGACGGTGAAAGATTAAGCGCCGCATTATTTATCAATCGATTGACAAAGCTGTTGAAGATTGATGAGAAATTGTTTTCAATGCCCGGTCTTTGTTTCATGCCCAAAGTTACATATCTTTGCCATGATTTTAACAGCCATATTTTTAGATTGACCCGGCTTTTCCAAAGTCGTCAAGTCATGATATGGCAGCCTCACTTTTCATTGTAACCATGAGATTCTTAGTATTTGTCCTGTCATTTATAATCGGAGTAATCCCAACATTTGCATCGCCAAAGTTTGATAAAATCGTCCAACTGCGAGAAACAGCCGATAGCCTGCACAGCGTAGGTCGCACCGACTCTGCCGCCATAGTGGGCGAACAAGCTCTGCGTCTTGCTATAGAGACTGACAATCCTACTCAGATTGTAGGCACATATGCTACCCAAGGTGTATTTCTGCGTTCATTAGGTAAAATTGATGAGGCATTAAAATGTTATGATGCTGCCCTTGCTATTATAACATCCGGGAAATTCAGAGAAAATACAGACCAAGAAGCAATTGAAGAGATTGCATCGCTTTATGTCAACCTTGCCGTTCTTAACCTTGATATGCAGCACAAAGAACCGGCAGCAAAAAATGCTGAATTATCAGGCGAGTGGATTTCAAAAAGTAACGACCCGGAATTGAAAAGTACCATTTTTGGTGTAGTCGGCTCGGTGCTGACAGGATGCGGCAATCTGGAGAAAGCGCTTTATTACCAAAGTCTTGCTTATAGGTATGCGGTTGATTCCAATAACAAAGAGACTGCATTTCGGTCTGCTGCATATACATTGCTAATCTCTGACAGACTCGGAAAAAAAGACGAGACACAGGAGTGGCGCGAAAAGTGCGAATCGCTCTTGCCGGATATAGAATCTATAATGGCAAGATTGGTGTATTATCAGGCTGAGTGTTCGATATGCCTAAAAAACGGCAACCCCAAAGATGCGATAATATGGTTCAACAAGATTCTCAATGTAAACGGGATTGACAATCTACCGTATGTGAAGTTTGACTGCTACAAAAACCTGCACATCGCCTATGCCGACTTGGGTGACTATAAGAACGCTTACACCTCTTTGTTAAAGGGGAATGAGTTTCGCGACTCGCTTTGGGAACAGGAAAAAGCTGAAAGCCTCCGCGATCTTACTGTAAAATATGAGACCAAGGAAACCGAGTTGGCTCTTGCCCGGAGTGAGGCAAAACGAACCTCAATCCTGATGTGGTTTTTCGCAGCGCTTGGATTATTCCTTGCGTCCAGTATAATATTTGTAATCTATGCAAACCGCCAGCGGCGTCAACGTATGAGACGCGAGATTGAGTTTGCCAACTTACGTGCCGACATAGGCAAACAACTCACCCGGCAGTATGTGGAAGGTCTTGAAAATGAACGGCAACGGATGTCGCGCGAATTGCACGATGGCGTGTGCAATGATCTCCTGGCGATACAGATGAATATTTCCGGCGGCAAACCTATAGAAAGCACTGCCGCCCTGATTGACAGTTGCCGCGAGTCGGTGCGTCGAATCTCTCACGAGCTGATGCCACCGGAGTTTGCCTATGCTACGATTGATGAGGTGATACGTTTCTTCATCGTTAAACAGACCGAGGCTAACAAAGGTAAAATAAACTTCACATATTACTCTGACACAGCTGACTGGCAGACAGTACCGGATGCTACTGCTCTTGAAGTATATCGAATAGTACAAGAAGCAGTGGGAAACTCTATAAAACATTCAGGCGCATCGGATATATCGGTAGCGCTCAGACTAAATAACGGACTTTTGACAACAGAAATATCTGACAACGGTAATTTCAAATCAAACGGACGCAAAGGAGCGGGATTGGATTCGATGCGACGCAGGGCTCGCTCTATAAATGGAAATATTGTATTATCGACAGACGAGAAAAGGGGCACGGAAGTGATGCTGACTGTGAGAATTTGAGCCATTGACGTCCGAGACTATCAAAAAATCACGGTTTTCCGTAATTGACGTACATTGATTGTGGTTGTAACTTTGCGGCATTGAAAAAATTGCAAACCCACAACCGGTAATGACCGTCAATAATAAATTAGATAAATCCGTATTATCAAAAATGAAGATTGCAGTAGTCGATGACCACGAACTCATTCGTGAAGGAATCAACACAATACTGACCAATTACGGGGCAAAGTGTGTTGATAAATATCCTACGGCTATGGAACTGGTATCTGCTATGAATGCCGGTCAATCTTATGATTTTTATATCATCGACCTTGAATTGCCTGATCTTGACGGATTTGTTCTCATGGAGATGATACGCGCACGTAATCCGGTAGCGCATATCATAGTCAGCACGGTTCATGATGAGATCTGGACCCTACGTAAATTACTCGCACGAGAAGTCAACGCGATTATTTATAAGTCCGGTGATGGCAATGAGCTTATAATTGCCATTGACGAGATTCTCAACGGTCGCAATTATTACTGCAAAGCCGTCAATGAAACACTCAAGGCGGCGGAAGACGATTTCCTACATCCTTCAACCAGAGAGCTCGAAGTCCTTTACCAGATCGCTCAAGGCAAAACTTCGCGGGAGATAGCCGCTGCCATGTTTGTGAGCGAGAACACTATCGAAGCACACCGAAAAGCTCTTTTTTCAAAACTCGGAGCTATAAATGGAGTTGACCTGATAGTCAAGGCTATCGGCAAAGGATACCTTAAGAAATCGGGCGTCAAGCGATAACCTTTAAACCATAAATATATAATATGAAACTTTATCATCTCATTACAAGCATGAGTGTGCTCGCTATCACCACACTGACATCATGCGGCAGCTCAAGTTCATCCACCGATAATTGCCTGATTTTCGGTGAAGTCCCGGGTATCTATGCTGACTATCAGGCTCAACGTGAAAAGATTGAAGATTCCGCCAAGAAATCAGAAAGCGGCTACAAACAGGCTTCAGCCCGCCTTGACGAGCTAAAGGAACAGTATCGCGCCAAAATTGAAGAAGCCGGTAAAAAACTTGATGGACAGCCTATTGAAATCGTTCCCGGAGAAGATTTCACGATTGTAAGTCCTCTCAGCCTTTCGTTTAAGGAATTTGCCAATGGTGTAAACTCCGTGTTTAATGTCAATGGAGAGGTTGAAGCAGCCAAGGATGTTGCCATAGAGGTTACCGAATCATGGCTGAGGTCTCACAACATAGAATATCTCTACGTTCCGCTACTGATTGTAGGCTATGACGAGCAGGGAGAAGAAGTCACCAAAGATAGAATCGGATGTTTCAAAGGATTCACTGTAGTTGACGGCAAGGTGGTTCTTCCGTCAGGCACTAAGGCTGAGCTTCAGACTGTCGCCATTAATAACAAATATGATGATTACATAAAAGTCAAAACGATTAAATTGGCGCTTGACACTTCCAAAATGTAATAATTCATTCTACTCCCCGGAAAGGATTCATTCTCGGATTGTCGAATCCCTTCCGGGGAATATTTTAAAACGCGATATGAAATAATTACCCATGAAACGATTTCTGTATGCGATACTGCTCATGATCGGCTCAGCCATAAGCGCTGATGCCACAGTATTGTTCCCATTTTTTGTGGACATCGCTCCAACCTACGAGGAAGGAATAACCGAAGAACTCCGGGCTGCCGGAGTACCGGACGGACTATATTATTCTACCAAACAGGATTTTCTGCTTCCTAATTTCGCAGCAGTTGAATCCTTTTTTAAAGATACTCTACCTTCGGATGTAATAAGATCTGAAAAGAAGATTGGTGATAGTATATTGGTAACCTATACATCAATCAATAGAAAGGCAGACACAATGGAAACCAAACCATTAAAGAGCACCATCTATGTACTTGGTCGCCCCGACAAATCTTACGTTGCAGCCTATGCCGAGGAGGAAGTAGATAATTAACAAGCCTAAAAACATGAGAGAATTTTTTATGACATCGACAATCCCATACTGGCTGCTCTTCATTCTGGGCATTGCTTCTGTGGGATATAGTGCATACATAGCATTCAAAACCGACGAACACAACCCTATCTCGAAGCAAACTGTCAATATCCTCACCGGCATATTTCTCCTTGTCGGCGTGGCAGTGATTGTGCTGTATAACGCTCTTGGGGGCAACGCCCTATGGTGGATAACCGGAAAAGACATAGGCTATGGTGCCAAACTGCTCAGGGTGATACCGCTCGTGATATTCCTTGCGGCTGAGATTGCAGCCCCGTTTGCCTATATGTTATTGATGGAGACCTACCTTGACGACAAACGTCTCTCAGTCAAGACCCAGTTTATCGCCCTTCTGGTAATTGTTCCCGTCGCGATTATAGTCTCAATTTTCGCAGGCAATACCTGGTTTTACATCATTGCCGGAGTCGGCACAGTTGGCGCCGCCGTGTATTCGGCAACTTCCAATGTCAATTCAACCGGAGCTAAGACCGGTCTTGCCTTCACAGTCGTCAGCTTCATCCTCTGCGCGTCTGCTCTTGTGACCCTGCTCTATCTGGTCGTGGCATTCTTTTCCTTAATTATGGAAATGCTTCCGGTTATAGCAACAATCATAGGTGTAAGCATTCTCTTCGGCAAATCGTACGGCAATGCAGTGATGCGTCGTGACAATGCCGGAAATTACATCGCAAGCGACGGTTCTAAACATTCCTCGCAATCATCTCGCGATACTCGGGATATGCAAATTCGTTCTCAAAGAAATTCATAAATCGTATTTATAAAGAGAGTCTCCGCGGGAGATTCAAAAGATACTCACTTCCAAGCCACCGAGAGCTACCCCCTCTCGGTGGCTATTTGCATCTAAGCTCTTCATACTTTTGACGTAAAATTCTTGTAAATTATTTGCATATTACAAATAACAGTCACATCTTTGCGCCAACAGAAATTTAATACTATTACACACCTATGAAAAATTTTACATTCGCCAGAAAATGGCA
>CAMWUZ010000105.1 GCA_947177595.1 uncultured Porphyromonadaceae bacterium
GAATTCATTGAACACATCGCCCTGCATCACAACAGTCACCTTCATGCTGTCCACACGTTCATGAACAGCAGCTATCTTGCGCGCCGCCGCCTCAAATTCGGGAAGAGTGATTATCACCATTTCCGGAGCTGCGAGTGAATGCAGATTCTGCCCTTGGACCGGACCTTCGTCTGTAACAGCGGGCAATTTAGCTCCGGGAGTCCATGCCGAATAATTACGCTGACCTGTATAGTCATTTATCCATCCTACACCACCTTCTGTCTCCGCTACTTTCATCCTGATAATATTCAGCGGGTTGGTAGTGTCCCACACTCTTGTATTTTTATCAGCTCCGGCAAGTTTTACAGCTGTAGAATTGACTCCGAAATCAAGAATACCCTCATCAAGACGGATATTCCGGGTGTAGTTTACCGTAATGGCATCAAGATTCGCCGCACTCAGATTCGCGCCTCCGGTAAATGAAATCCTAACATCTAGGCTGCCGCTTCCAACCGGATATTTGCCGGTCATCTCACCTGCCAATCCGTAATCGGAAGAGGGTGTGGGAGATAATGTAAAAGTCTGAGTCGATCCGTTAACTGTCATCGCCCACTGAGACTGTGTGGCAGACTTGGTTGCAAATGTTGCCTCAATCACCGCAAAATCTTCCGCTACAGCATCTTTAAGCGAAAAAGGGAAATCGCGGAAAGTAGTGAAACGGAAATCCTCACCGAAAAAACGGGTGCCGCTGCTACCGTAATTCACCTTATCTACCTCATGGTGGATATAATCTTTAAAAACAGTGACCGGCTGAGGGTGAATTTCAGCTCTACCCTCTTCGGTTATCACCGCCGCCGGCTCGCCTTCGCCTATAAAATAGTAGCCCTTTGATGTATAGGGATTCAATGAAACAGTATTCCAGCCATAATCATCACAGGAAACAACCTGAGGACCAACGGCATAGAAATAGATTCCGTCCGCCGTACGCTCACACTGCACCTCCGGCAGATCATCCACATAATTTGCCGCTGAGAGTACATCAGGCACACCTGCTGCACCGTAGCCTGCTATAATCACTTTAGCCGGATTGCTGAATCCCAGTGACTTGAGCTGTGTATTACTTATAAAGTGTACTCCCGAAGAAGTCACGCTTACTTTGCGCCATTTCCCTGAAGATAAGCGGGAATCAGCCGCATACCGGCTGAGATCAAACGCTCCTGCGGTAAGCACCGATGCGAGAAAAAGGATAATGTGTACATATCTATTGAGAGTATTCCGGTTCATTGCACATTACTAACGCGAAAAATGCGGTATTATTGTATTCTCCTCACCACTGATTTGACATATTTCTGCCACACGGAATCATTTCCGTTAAAAAGATTCATATCCACCAGTCTGTCAACACCTTCAAGCCTGCCTCTATGTGAATATTGCCAGAAAAGCCAGTCATATTTTTCTTCTATATCGGTAAATGAGCAGAGCCAGAGCGGATATTTTTCAAGCCGGTTGCGGTAAAAACGGGAATATCCGTCCTTATTTGTGTATATCACCACTTCCTGACCCTCTTTTGCAAGCACATCAGCCATTTTCTCAACCTGTTTCACAACCGAATCAACGCTGATGCCGCGCGGATTGGTCCACTGCTCCAGATCTATAGCCACCGGCAAATCAGGCTTGAGCCCTCTTAGCGAATTAATTACATTCAGTGCCTGCATATATCCGGATGTATCGAAGCGGAAGAAGTGATACATCCCCACTTTGAGCCCCGCTTCAGCCGCCTTGCGAAAATTAACATTGAATTTATTATCCTTGAAATCAGTGCCTTCAGTGCCTTTGATATATACAAAATCAATGCCCTGCCTTGCAAGCGAATTAAAATTCACATCACCGTTGTGAGAAGAAATATCCACCCCTTTTATCGTATAGTTTACAACACTTTGAGGGATTACAGTCTCACCTCTACCGGTCACAACGATATAAAATATATACACCGCAATGCCGACAAAAAGCGCCACAGAGAAATATGTTATAAATTTCTGCACATCGCAAAGATAGTAATTTCCCCCAACAATACCCCGATTATATATTCATTTATAAATAAAGTCAATCTACTACCGTTTTTATCCGAACTACTCGGAATGACTGTCAACTCTAATAAGCTTTATCAGATGTGTTGTTTCATCAATCCATATCAAAAGATAGTCACCTTCGATATGGCATTCCATGTGTCCTGCATAATCACCATGCAGCATATGAGCCCTATATTTCTCAGGAATAGTTGCTCCTGTGCGCAGGTAATTGTCAATGAAGTAGTATAACTCCATTAATTTCTTTCATTTCAAATCAAGAGATTTGAGAAATGATTCATAACTATCCATATTTACAGTGGTGAGATTCTCATCATTCTCAGCCTCCTTCATTGCAGCAATAGTTGTTGCATTGGGAGTATTATAAACCACATCCATCAAAATAGTTTCAACATAATTATTGAGACTGCGGTTATCACGAGCGGCTAATTGCTTCAAACGCTCCAGAAGTTCCTCGCGCAGACGAAACATGGCAGATTTTCTATTTATTGCTGCTTCCATAGTGCTATCATTTATAATGCAAAAATACACCACTCTTATCTTATTTCATTAACAAATATTTCAAATACAAGATTTGCAAACCGAACAACAAATCCGCAGAATATCGCAAAGGGAACAACAAACCGGATATAACAAATGGAGGCAGGTGTATTCCTGCCTCCATTATCATATCTAACAGTGGGGATTTATTTCTCTGACGCCTCAGCCTCAGGTGCGATGAGCTTGTAGCCCTTGCCGTGGATGTTGATAATCTCGATCGAGGGATCTTCGCGAAGATATTTGCGCAGACGTGTGATATACACGTCCATGCTCCTTGCATTGAAGTAGTTGTCATCAATCCAGATAGTCTTGAGGGCGAAGTTTCTTTCGAGAATCTCATTGACATGAGCGCAGAGCAGGCTGAGAAGCTCGGATTCCTTTGTGGTGAGCTTATTGACCTTATCGTCAATCATAAGCACCTGTTTCTGAGTATCAAAGGTAAATTTACCGATCTTATACATGGTAACTTCCTTGCCTTTCTTACCTTTTACACGACGGAGAATGGCTTCGATACGGAAAAGAAGCTCCTCCATTGAGAAGGGCTTGGTGATATAGTCGTCCGCACCGATCTTGAATCCTTCAAGAATATCTTCCTTGAGTGATTTGGCGGTGAGGAAAATGATGGGAACTTCAGAATTGATGGTGCGGATTTCGCTTGCGAGAGCGAATCCATCTTTCTTCGGCATCATCACGTCAAGCACGCAAAGGTCATATTTGCCTTTGAGAAATGCTTTATAGCCACTCTCGCCGTCAGCGTAGAGGTCAGCGTTATAGCCTTTTTCCTGCAGATACTCTCTGAGCAGCATTCCGAGGTTTTCATCATCCTCGCAAAGCAGGATACGTAAACGGTCTTCCATAAAAATCAGTTTTTAGTTATTGGTAATGTTATTATAAATTTTGTTCCAGAGTTAAGTTCGCTTTCCACAGTGATCTCTCCCTTGAGCTCCTTGACCATCTTGTGCACATAAGCAAGTCCGAGTCCGAAGCCCTTTACATCATGGACATTTCCGGTAGATACCCTGTAGAATTTCTCAAATATCTTGCGCAAATCCTCTTTTCTGATACCGATACCGTTGTCCTGAACGGAAATCTCGATTTTATCGGTGGGAAGGTCACGGGTTGCAACCACCAGCCGCATCGGGGTATCCTCGCGGCGATATTTGACAGCATTGTCAAGCAGATTGAACAGCACATTGGTGAAGTGCATCTCATCGACATTCACCACCGACTGCTGCGCATCAAGCACCGCCTCAATCTGACCGCCATATTTCTCAACCTTGATCTTGAAAGTGTGCACAATATTCGCTATCGCCACATTCGCATCTATATCCTGGAGCTTGAGAGTAGCTTTCTGGCGCTCGAAGAGCGACATCTGCAACACTTTCTCAACAAGGAATCTGAGGCGCTTTGTCTCCTCATTTATCACTCCGGAGATATGCTCAAGCATATTCTGACTCTTTCTCACCGATGAATCGTTGAGCATCTGAGCGGCGAGAGATATGGTGGAAATAGGCGTTTTAAACTCATGAGTCATGTTGTTTACAAAGTCATTCTTCATTTCCGTGAGCTTCTTCTGCCTGAATGTCAGGAAAATGGTATAAGTAAACACCACGAGGAGTATGAATGTGAGTATAAACGCCGGGATTATATAGCGCACTGAAGAGAAGATATATTCGCGTTTGGTTGGAAAATACACCTTGATATAATTCATGGTGCTTTTCGCATCATTGGGGAAAAGAGTCTGAACAAACATATTGTCGTCTCCCGCATCCTGCGGATTATATCCCGGAGATTTATAGGTCACAACGCCGGCACGGTTTACCACCGCAAATTCAAACGGCAGCTCGAGACCATTGTTGTCAAACTCCATTCTGAGATAGGTAGCGACCCTCGCCGAGTCAGCTCTCTGGGCTATCGGGCGATTGCTGCTCTGACTTATCATTCTGAAGATCACCTCATCGAGCAGTGAACGCTGATACAGGTACTGGTTTCTCAGAATCTCATGCATTGTAGGCTGCTTGCCAACCGATGAAATAGATATTCCGGGAGGAGCCAGCTTGGTCAAATCTCCTTGAAGTATGAGTGAGCCTTTGTCGCCGTCAACCGTTGTAAACGACATCTGTATGCCACCCTGATCTTTTCCTCCTACGGAAAAGCGCGGCAGCACGGAGGTTTCAATCTGGGCGATATCCTCCTCAATATAATATTTGGTTTCATCCTGCTCGAGCGATGTGGTAACCGCATAGAGACTGCGCTTCACACCCTCTGCAAACTGGTCGTCGCGCATTCTTATCATGTTTTTCATATACATCACCTGAACATACAGCAGTCCGGCAAATGTAAGAGCCATGATAATAGTGATCGACCAAATCGTAGATTTCTTCATATGTCAGTCAGGAGACAGCTCCTTAAATTATTTTATTATTTTTAGCTTTATTATGTTAACAACCGTAAGAGCGTAATTGTTACGGAATTTCAGTAAAAAAACGCCCTCCTTTAACACTTGGCATCAAAATTAACATTTAAATGTGAAAAAACAAACTCCGGAAGCAAATTCCTGCCTCCGGAGCGTGATTTTTATAAAAAAAGTAAGAAATGCGGCAAATTATTGCTCTTCCACCTCCTCCTCTATCCTTTCTTTAGGCAGGAACCTGTGTAAAAGAATAAAGCCGAGAAATCCGGACAATACCGAACCCACTACAATGCCGAGCTTGGCATGATTGAGAAGATCCGCGCCGTGGGCACCCATTCCGGCAAACGACAGGTTGGCTATAAAGAGCGAAACGGTGAAACCGATACCTCCGAGCATAGCTACCGATGCCATCATGAGCCAGTTGGCACGGTCAGGCATAGGTGCAAACTTGAATTTGACCGTAAGCCATGAGAATAAGAGAATACCGGTGAATTTACCCACAACGAGTCCCAGAATGATCGCGAGGCTTATGCCCTCCACCACCGATGCCGGATCCAAGCCTAGGAGCAGGATACCTGCATTGGCAAACGCAAACAGCGGCACGATGAAATTATTGACGACAGGATGAAGGGTATCCTCAAGATCCTGAAGAGGGGAAATCACTTTGTCAGACGCGCTCTCTATCTCCTTGAGCCAGTTCATCTGCTGCTTATTGAGAATCGTGCTGCCGGTGAGAGTCTCGTCATCCTCCTTATTGAAGTGAGAAATCGACACCCGGATAGCGCGAACATACTTGCGCGGCTCAAATACAGGAGTGGCAGGCACGCAAAACGCAACAAGGACTCCCGCGATAGTGGGATGAACTCCCGAATTGAGGAAAAGAAACCACACCACTCCGCCGAGACCGATATAGAAAATCTTACTTTTGATTTTCATGGAGCTGCCGAGAAGCAGGAGAGCGAGAATACCAACAGCATATAGAAGCCGCATCCATTCTATATGATTGGATTAGAATGCGGAGATCACTAGAATG